>CANFYD010000040.1 GCA_947450745.1 Burkholderiales bacterium | reverse complement strand
TCCTGTCCTTGCGCCGGTGCTGCCGGCCAGTGCCGCTGTTCAGGCGTTGCCGGCACTGGTCGATGCCGACACCGTCGTGGGCCAGCAATTGACCGACCTGCTGGGGCAAAAAAACATCCTGACTTTCCTGCACCTTGACCATTTTGTGCGGCGGGTGGTGGCAACGGTGGACAACATGGCGCGCTCGTATGCGCCGCAGACGATGTGGCCGGTCAACCCGACGCCGAAGCGTTTTGTGACCCTGATCGACGGTATCGGCGGGCCGGAGGTGATCAGTCCGGACAACGGCCAGCGCTACACCCCGTTTGTGCTGCTGGTCGAGTCGGTCGATTCGGCCCAAGCGGTGGCGCTGTATGTGCGGCTCTACCCGCTGTTCCAGCAGGCTTACGAGGAGCTGGGCTTCCCGGGGCGCTATTTCAACGACCGTTTGGTGGTCGTGCTCGACCACTTGCTGGCCACGCCGGTGCAGCGCGGTCCGACGCAGGTCAGCTTGGTCGAGGTGAAGGGCTCGGTGCCGTCGCTGCGACCCTGGGTGCGCTATGAGTTCACCGACCCGGCGCTGGAGGCGCTTTCGTCCGGGCAAAAAATGTTGTTGCGCAGCGGCCCGGTCAACCAGCGCCGCTTGAACGCCAAGCTGCTGGAGATCAGGGCGCTGGTGGCGGCGGCCGGCTTGCCGGCAGTGAAGTGAGCCTGAGCTGTGTGGTGAGGCGTGGCGATGCGTGGCGATGCGACTACAGCGCGTGTTGCTGCAGCTGCGCCAGGGTGACGATCTCCAAGGCCTTGGCGTGGGTGGCTTCCAAGTGCACCGGCGGTGCCTTGCCGGCTTTCAATGCTTGACGCCAACGCACGGCACACAGGCACCAGCGGTCACCCGGCTTGAGCCCGGCAAAACGGTGCGCCGGGCGCGGCGTGATCAAGTCATTCCCCAAGCTCAGCGAATAGGCTAAAAATTCTGCTGTCACGCGTGCGCAGACCACATGAGTGCCCTCGTCTTGGTCGTCGGTGTTGCAGCAGCCATCGCGGAAGAAGCCGGTCAGTGGGTCAAAAGAGCAGGCCACCAAGGCGCTGCCTAGAACATTCAGGTCCGTCATAAATGAGTATCGATACTGCGGGCAAGCCCGGTTGAATGAGAGCGATCAGAGCGGTGCTGTCATGCCCGTGCGATTTCACGCACCGACCGGCAGCAGCAGATTGCGCAGCAGTTCGCTGACGCCGTCCCAGACGATTTGCACGCCGAGGCACAGCAGGATAAAGGCAGACAGGCGCATGAAAATAATGATGCCCGCTTCTCCCAGCGGTTTGAGCAGGCTTTGCGCATAACGGAATGCCACATACAGCACGGCGGCGATGGCCAGCAGTGCCAGCACGCCGCCGCCCATGCGCGCCAGTGAGAGCGTCAGGCGCTGGTCGTTCAGCGACACGCCGACCGTGATGGCCGCCGCAATCGAGCCCGGCCCGCAACTCAAAGGGAAGGTCAGCGGGTAAAAGGATTGCCTTAGCGAGTGTTCATGCGAGTACGACTCCGCCAGTTGCGAGCGGCGGTCATCGGTGGCGTGGCTGGCATTGAGCAAGCGCCAGGCATTCGACGCCACGATCAGCCCGCCGCCCACGCGGACGATGGGCAGCGAGATGCCGAAAAACTCCAGCACGTAGGAGCCGACCAGCATCGAGCCTGTCATCAACGCAAACATATTGACCGAGATGCGCCGCGCCAGCAGCGTGCGCGTCGACACCGAGGCACCGTCGGTCAGGCTGAGAAAGATCGGCGCGGTGGCGGCCGGATTGAGGATGGGCAAGAGGGCCGCAAAAACGAACAAAAAGCTCTTGAAGAACACCAGCAACAGTTCGGCCGCCATCTCAAGGTGCCGTCGCCGTTGTTGCCGTCGGGGCTGCGGGCGTTGCCGACAGCTCGCGCAGCTTGCGGCGCAAGCGCTTTTCTTGCTGCTGTTCGAGCAACCAGTCCTCGCGCACCGCTCGCCACAGCGACAGTGCCATCAACAGGATGACGAGGGTGAACGGCAGGGCGAACACGATGGTCGCCGTCTGCACCGCCTTCAAGCCGCCCGCCAACAGCAAACTGATGGCGATGCCCGCCACCAGCAAGCCCCAGATGACCTTGACCCGGTTCGGCGGGTTGGGGTTGCCGCCGGTGCTCATGATGCCCAACACCAAGGTGGCCGAATCCCCCGAGGTCACAAAGAACACCATCACCAGCACAGTGGCTACGCCCGACATCAGCAGGCCGAACGGCAGGGCGTTGAACATCGTGAACAGGGCGGTCGAAACGTCCGCCTTGACCGCCTCGGCCAGCGGCACGCCCTGCCAGATTTCAAGGTGCAGCGCGGTGCCGCCAAAGATCGAGAACCACAGGAACGCGGCCAGCGTCGGTGCCAGCACGGTGCCGACAATGAACTCGCGGATGGTGCGGCCACGCGAAACGCGCGCAATGAACAGGCCGACAAAAGGCGACCAGGACACCCACCAGGCCCAGTAGAAAATCGTCCAGCCGCCCACCCAGGCATCTTCCCGGAACGGCGTCATGCGCAAGCTCATGCGCACGAATTCACTCAGGTAGCTGCCCAGCGTGTTGGTGAAGGTGTCGATGATGGCCACCGTGGGGCCGATCACAAAGACGGCCAGGGCAAGGGCTGCGGCCAACAGCAAGTTGATGGTGGACAGCCATTTGATGCCGCGCGTGACGCCGGTCACGGCCGAGGTGATGAACAGTGCCGTGGTGACCGCGATGATGGCCACTTGTGAGGTGTCGTTGACCGGCAGACCGAACAAGACGCTCAGGCCGCTGTTGATCTGCAAGGCCCCAATGCCCAGCGACGCTGCGACGCCAAAAGCGGTGGCAATGACGGCCAACACATTGACCAGCAAGGCGGATTTTTTGGCAAAGCGCCAGGGCAGCGCTTCAATCGAGGTGCTGACCAAGGCCGCACCGCCGCGCCGAAATTGGAAGAACGCGATCGCCAAGGCCACGATGCTGTAAACCGCCCAAGGGTGGAGGCCCCAGTGGAAGAAGCTGTAGCGCATGGCAGCGTTGGCCGCTTCCGGGGTGTTGGCCAGGATGCCGGGCGGCGGTGCGCCGTAATGGGAGATCGGCTCGGCCACGCCCCAAAACACCAGGCCAATGCCCATGCCCGCCGCAAACAGCATCGCGAACCAGGCCGCCACCGAGAACTCCGGCTCGTCGTCCTCAGCGCCCAGTTTCAGGTTGCCGTAGCGGCTGAAGGCCAGGTAGCCGGCCATGATCACCAGCCCCAGCACGACCCACAGATAGAGCCAGCCGAAGTCGTGCGTGATGTAGGTCAGCGCCTGCCCAAACACGCTGAGCAGGGCGGCGGGTGCGATCAGCCCCCACAAGACAATGGCCAAAATCGCGCCAGCCGAGAGAATAAGTTGCATTGAGTTCCAGAAATTGTGGCTATGGACAGGCCAGGATGGATTTCGACACTTGCACCGAAGTTTGAGACGAGGTCGCTGCCCCATAGCGGGGAGCTATTGTTGACCCTGCTGTGGTTTGGCTCGTCACCCTGCGGCGAAGGCCTTTTTTAAGAGCGGCTTAAGCGCTTGAGAAACACAACAGATTCAGCCGAGATCAGCCCCGTAGGGCGGGTCGCGACCTGCGGGCTTTCTCCGCTGGCCACCGACTTCCCCAAATCCGGCCGGGCTGCGCCAATGGCCACCCTTCACCGCCACCACGCGGGTCGCGACCCGCCCTACAACTTGTCATGCCCGCTCAACCTCCCGCCATGTCCGGGTCGGTCTTGACGGTGCCGTTCAGAATCTGGCTGGCCAGCACCTTGTCGATGGTTTTGCCGTCCATGTCGACGATCTCGAAGTTCCAGTCTTGCCACTGAATGGTGTCGGCGATCTTGGGCAGGCGGCCGGTCAGCAACATCATCATGCCGCTGAGCGTGTGGTAGCGCCCGCGCTCTTCTTCCGGCACGCTGCTCAGGGCCAGTCTGTCCTTCAGCTCCGGCACCGGGATGTGGCCATCCAGCAGCCAAGAGCCGTCGGCCCGCTGTACCGCCCAGGACGTTTCCGGGTTGCGCGACTGGAACTCGCCGGTGATCGCTTCGATCAAATCCTTCAGCGTGACGATGCCCTGGACCTCACCGTATTCATCGATCACGCAGGCCATGTGCACGTCGGAACTGCGGAAGTTTTCCAGCAACTCCATGCCGGTCAGCGTCTCCGGCACGTAGAGCGGCGCTTGCATCTGATGTTGCAGGTCGGGCACGCCGCCATGCGCCACCCGTGACAGCAATTGCCTGGCGTTGACGATGCCCAGGATGGTGTCCATGCTGCCGTCCACGACCGGAAAGCGTGCGTGGTCCGACGCGTCGATGCGCTTCAGGTTGTCCTCAAAGCTCAATCGGATGTCCAGCACCACCACATCGCTGCGCGGCACCATCAGCGAGCCGATCTGGCGGTCATCCAGCAAAAAGACGTTGCGCACCATCGTGTGTTCGTGCGATTCGATCACTCCGGCGCTGGTGCCTTCCGCCAGCACCGCGTGAATCTCTTCTTCGGTCACGCTGGAGCCGGTCTTGTCCTGCACGCCGAGCAGGCGCAGCAGCGCCTTGGTCGAGCCCGACAGCAGGCGCACGAAGGGCTGGGTGGCGATGGCCAGCATGTTGATCGGCTTGGCGACCAAGCGGGCTACCGCCTCAGGGTTGGCTTGGCCCAGGCGCTTTGGCACCAACTCGCCCAGCACGATGGAAAAATAAGTGATCAACACGACGACCAGACCGGTGCCGGCATAGCCCGCGTAGGGCGCCGGCAGCCCCAAGCTCATCAGCCACAGCGCCAACGGCGGGGCCAGTGCGGCCTCGCCGACGATGCCGTTGAGCACGCCGATCGAGGTGATGCCGATCTGTATGGTGGAGAGAAAACGGGTCGGGTCCGCGCCCAGCTTGACCGCTGCAATGGCAGAACTGTCGCCCTCATCCACCAGCTTTTGGAGCCTTGCCTTGCGCGCCGTGACCAGCGCGATTTCTGACATGGCGAAGGCGCCGTTGAGCAGGATGAGAGCGAAAAGTAGGGCAATTTCCATAGGGGGCGAACAAGGCGCCGGGAGAGTGGGACAGCGCCGTAGTCTATCGGCTGAGGCTTTTGGGGCCGCTGGCCGGCCTGCGGGGCCAGGGATAATCCGGCCCATGATCGAACCAGAGGCAAGTGCAGCGCATGCCAACACCCTTACCCCGAACCCCGTCCCTATCCATAGCCATAGCCATAGCCATAGCCAGTTGGATAGCGACCCCGAGCTGCGCTTTGAAGACTATTTTCGCGAAGGGGCTGCGCCGACCGAGGCCTTGCTGTGGTGGCAGCTGGAGCGCAACGAGCCGCTGCTGACCGCGCTGCGGGCGCTCTGCCACGGGCCGGCGGCCTTGGTGCGGCTGCGCATCTGGGTCTTCATGGAGCTGCTGGCGCTGCCGGCGTCACGCATCAGCCGGGACGAGCTGAACCGGCATTTCCACCTGCTGCGCGACGAGGCGCTGGAGCTGGTGCTGAAGCGCTTGCGCGAGGCCGGCTTGCTGCTCTGGGATGCTTCCAATCAGCACTACGGCGTGACGCCGCTGGCGCAGCAACTGCTGGGTCTGCTGGCCCCGCTGCTCGCCAACCCGGCGCAAGACGCGGACCTGGGCGCGCTGCTGGCCAATGTGGCCGGTGCCCATCAGCTCGGCACGCTGGACCCGGCGCAGTTGCAGCATCTGCAAGCGCAACTGTCCCGGCTGTACGACGAATTTGCCGACGCGATTGCCAGCGGCAGCGAGTTCCATCTGCGCCGGGCGCGCCAACGTTTCGGGCGCGCTCTGAGCTTGGTTGAAAAAGCCAGCGATGCGCTGTCGGCCATCATGGTGCAAGCGCAGGAAGAGGGCAATGCGCGGCTGGAGCGGCTGGCGCGTGAGCTGGGCTTGGCGCAAGCGCGGCTGTTGGCGATGGCCAGCCAGTTCAACCGCGCGCTGCAACAGGCCGACCGGCAACGCGTCACGCTGGGCTCCACCGGCATCACCACCACCGATGTGCGGCGCTGGTTGCAGGGCGTTGATTTCCTGGAGAACCTGAGCCTGGGTGCGTTGTCCCGGCCAATCCATCCGGTCTTTGTGGCTCAACATGAGTTGCTGGACCAGACCGAGGCCGAATTCGAGCGCGACCGGCCCAAACCGGCCATGCCCGAGGCCTTGCCCGGCGCGCAAGACGCGCAGACCGGCCGGCTCGAAGTGATGAGCTTGCCGCCCGAGATGGGCCTGATGCAAGCGCTGCTGACGCGCTGGGCCGAGGCCGGCGAGCTGGAGCAAGACCTGGCCCCGGCGGTGCTGGGCGGCAGCTACGCCTTGAGCGCCTACCGCGCGCAATTGCTGCCGCTGTTGGGCGACCCGCAAGCCCAACACCTGAGCGGTGCCACCGGTGACATGGCACGCCAACCGTGGGGCGTGCTGTGGTCGCAGGAGCAGGGCAGCGTCGAGGACGAGTACGTCGAATGGATGAGCCGCGGTGTGCTGCGCTCAAGCACAGAAGTTTCAAACAAGGAAAACAAGCAATGAGCGCAGCTCTGGACGACGCCGCCTCTTTGGCGGCGCAATTGCTGGCGCGCCGCTGGTTGCCGCGCAGCCACCCGCTGGTGCGGCGGGCGCTGATCGACACCGAAGTGTGGACGGCTTTGGGCCAGCGCCTGGCCGCCGTGGGCCTGCGGGTGATCGACAACCTGTATGCCGACCACATCAGCCTGGCCATGCTGCGCCCGGCCGAAGCGGCGGTGTTCGGCGAGACCGGTTTGGCGGCCAACAACAACCTCGACCTGCCGCGCGACGGCGTGGCGCTGCTGATCGTGGTGTGGTCGCTGATCGTGCTGCCCAAACGCCAGCGCCAAGTGGCCCGCGCCGACGCGAAGGACGCGGCCGGCCAAAACGAGATGTTCGCCACCGACAAACCGGTGCCCAGCGCCGCCAGCGCCAGCGGCACGCTGTCTTACCGCAGCTTGCTGGCCGACTTTGGCAACCAGTTGGGCAAGAAGATGCGGCTCGACTCCAACCTGAAGCTGCTGGAGCGCAACGGCTTCATCATCCGGCGCGGCGAGGACATTGCCGAAGGCCCGCTGCTCGACCTGCTGCTGGACTACGACACGCTGGCACCGCGCATCCTGGACGGCGCGCTGGCCGATGTGTTGCTGCGCAGCACCGACAGCGCCGCCGCGCCGCTGCTGCATGACGTGATCGCCCGCGCGCGCCAGCCTGAGCTGGCTGAGCCGATTGAAATGCTGGTGTCGACCGCAGAAGCAGTTTCAATCGACGCCACCCACCCGAACAGCGAGCCCTGAACCATGTTCCATCTGCAATCGCTTGAACTGCTGCATTGGGATTACATCCAGCGCGTCACCATGCCGCTGGACGGCGCCATCATCACCATCGCCGGCCCGAACGGCTCGGGCAAGACCACCTTGCTCGACGCGATGCGCACGCTGCTGGGCCTGGAATGCTCGGGCGGACGCACCTACAAAACCTATGCCCGCCATGCCAACGCCGAAACCGCCTGGTTGCGTGCGGTGGTGGACAACCGGCCACGCGGCCGCCAAAACAGCTCGCGCCCGTTCGGCAGCTCGCTGATCTATTCGGACCAGGTCACGCTGGCCTGCCGCATCGAGCGCCACGGCGGCGACTGGAAGCGCCACTACCTGCTGGTGGACGACGCGCAGACGATCGAGCAGTTGAGTGCGCATGGCGAGAAGGACTGGATGGGCATCGAGGCCTGGCGTCGCCGCCTGGAAGCCGCCGGCCTGACGCGCGCCATCGGCCGCGTGCTGGCGCTGGAGCAAGGGCAGACCGACCGCTTGTGCGAGCTGAGCCCGCGCGAGCTGCTGCGGCTGGTGTTCGAAGTCTTTGGCGACCAGGAGGTGCTGGACCGCTACGAACAAGCCCGCAGCCATCAGCAGCATTTGCTGAAGGAAGTGGAGCAGGCCACGCTGGAGCTGTCGCACACGCAGGCTCAGTTGTCCGACCTGGCCAACCGAGTCACCAGTTACCAGCAATATCGGCTGCGCCTGCGCGAGCGCGAGCGCCTGGCCACCGAAGTGCTGCCGGTGCTGCAGTGGAGCGAGGCGCGCCTGCGCTGCACCCAAGGCCTGCGCGAGCTGCACCGCCAGCGCCTCTTTGCCAGCGCCGATCAGCGCGCCCAAGTGAGCCGGCGCGCCGAGCTGCTGAGCCTGTTCGACGCCTCCCAGCAGGCCAAGCAGCGGCTGACCGAGCTGGAGGGCGAGCGCCGCCAGAACCGCAGCGCCTTCGATGCCGCCCGCGAGGCCGAGCGGCCGCTGGAGCTGATGGCCAAGCGCGAGCAGGAACTGACGGCGCTGGCCGCTGTGGAGTCCGACGCGCAGGAGCTGGTGCGCCGGGTCGAGGACCTGAGCGGCCGTCAGCATGGGTTGCGCGAGAACTTCACCCGCGCCAACGACCAGAGCAAAAAGGCGCAGACCGCGCTGGAAGGCCTGGCCGGCCAGCGCCTGCCGCCGCCGCCGCTGGAGGTGACGCGCTTTCGCCGCGCGCTCGATGACGCCGGCATTGCCCACCAAGTGCTGGCGGACTGCATCGACATTGCCGACGAGGCCTGGCGCGCGGCCGCCGAAGGGCTGCTGCGGCCGTCGCGCTGGGTCGTGATGTTGGGCCGCGCCGGTGACGAGGCGCATGCGTTTGCGCTGGCCTCGCGCGAGCGTTACCGGCATTACCTGGTGGCCGAGGGTGAGGCGATGCCCGCCAGCCTGCCGCAGGATTCGATGCTGGCCGTGCTGAAGATCAACGGCCAAGTGCCGGCCTGGTTGCTGCGCCAGTTGGCCGGTATCCGCCGCGTCAAAGACACCGAAGCGGGGGCCGAATTTGCCAGAAAGTCCGGCGGCGAATGGATCACGCCGGAAGCCTATTACCGCGACGGTCGCGGCGGCCGCAGCCTCTGGGTCGAGCCGCGCGACTACCAATTCGGCGCGTCGGCGCTGCTGTCACGCCGCAAGGCCCTGGAGGCCGAGCTGACGCGCTACGACACCGAACTGACGCGGCTGGCCAAGGAGCAAGCCGACGTCGAGCGGCAATTGAAGGATGCGCAGCGCGCCGCCCAGGGCCACAAGGCCGCGCAAGAACTGGGCACGCGGGCGGACGAATTTGCAGCCTGCCGGGCGCGGCTGCCGGCGCTGCGCCAAGCTCGTGTCGAGGCGGCCAGCCGCATGACGGCGCTGGACGCCGAGCATGACCGTGCGCTGACCCTGCAAACCCGCAGCGAGCGCGATTACGAGGCCGCACAGCAAGGTCTGAAGGCGGCCGAGGAACAGCTGAGTCGCTTGCAGCGCGAGCACGGCACGCGGCGCAGCGAGTTGGCCGCGCAGGCGCGCGAGTCGGCGCTGCTGCGCGGACGCTTCCCCACGGCTTGGGTGCAGCCGGCCCGCTTGCAAGGTTTGCGGGACGAGTTCGAGAACGCCAAGCAGGCCGAAATCGCCGCCCGCCATGTGCAGCAGGAGCTGGACACCGGCCTGACTGCCGGCACCTGGGAAACCGACCCGCAGGTGACCGAACGCCACGCCCGCATGAGCGTCGCCGTGCTGGAGCAAAGCACTCAGTTGGAGGACCGTCGCGCCAGCAACGAGATGGCGCGCATCGCCGCCTTCAACGCACGCGACCGCTACATCGACGTGTTGCGCGCCACCGTGCGGCGCTACAAAAAGAATGTGCAGGAGCTGGGCGAGTTGGCCGGCGTGATCGCCCTGGCCGAACTGCCGCATCTGGAGAACGACGACACCGTGCTGGCGCAAGCCGGCCTGCAAGTGCGCTTCAACTTCGACGGCAAGGGCGAGGTGGGCATGAACGACGGCGAAGCCTCGGGCGGCCAACAAGTGCTGAAGAGCTTGATCCTGCTGGTGGGGCTGATGAAGGACGACGAAAGCGCCGGCGGCTTTGTCTTCATCGACGAACCGTTTGCCCACTTGGATGTGCGCAACATCCAGTTGGTTGGCCATTTCCTGCGCTCGACCCGGGCCCAATACCTGCTGACCACCCCGATTACCCACAACGTCGAAGTCTTCGAGCCGTCCGAAATCACCCTGGTCACCAGCAAGAAAGCCCGCGGCGCCCGCTGGGCCCCGCCGATTGCCGTGCTGGCCAGAAGGGCGCTGAAGTCGGATTACGCGTGAAGGGGGCTCAATGCCGATCGTCAGCCGGCTTCAATCGCAAATGAGACTGAATAAAGACTATATTCAGTCCTCTTTGTTGTTGAAAGTGCCACCATGCGTTACTCCGCTCAAGTCAAGCCCATCAGTTATCTGAAGGCGAATGCGGCCGAAGTGTTGACCCGTTTGACCGAGCAGCGCGAGCCGCTGGTGATCACGCAGAACGGTGAAGCCCGCGCCGTGCTGCAGGACGTGGCCTCTTACGAGGAAACCCAGGAAACCTTGGCCTTGCTGAAAATCCTGGCGCTGGGCAGCCAGGAGATCGCAACAGGCCAAGTCAAACCGGCCGCCGAGGTGCTGGCCCGCTTGCGAGCCAAGCGCGCCGATGTCTGACGCGACCGGGCAGACCTTCGAGGTCTTGTTCACCGCTGGTGCCGAGCGCGATCTGGCCGCCATCCACAACTACATCGCGGGCCACGACTGCATCGCCAACGCCGACCGCTTGCTGGATCAGTTGACGCCGGTGATCGACAGCCTGGCGCACTTCCCGGAGCGCGGCAGCTACCCGCCCGAACTGTTGGCGCTCGGAATGCGGGAATTCCGGCAAACATCGTTCAAACCGTATCGTGTGATCTACCGCGAGACTTATCCCGCAAGCGGCACTCAGGTCTTCATCCACCTGATCGCCGACAGCCGTCGCGACATGCAGGCCTTGCTGGCTCGCCGGCTGCTCGGTGCCTGAGCCGGGCTGCAAGGCATCAAGGCATCAACTCTGAAGGGGATGGTCAGGCGGCGGTGTCAAGGGGCGCTCTGGCCGGCAGCCATGTGCCCGAAGTTGCCGGTCAGAATAATCCTAGATTCAGCAGTTGACCGCTGCCTACCGCTTCGGAGGCCGCATGTCTATTGAGATTTCTCTGTCCGGCCACCTTCACCCAATGGGTGCTCGCTCAGCGTGTTCCCTGCACCGGCTCCGGCACGGCTGGCGGCAGCTTCAGCCGAGCCGCCAGTTCGGTGTACATCGGTTTGCTCACCAGCCGCCCGACGCCGCTGGCGAGCATCGAGCAGGCCATCAGGCTCAGCACCATGGCGTGACCCGACACCATTTCCATCACGATGATGAAGGCGGTGATCGGTGCTTGGGTGCTGGCCGCAAGAAAGCCCACCATGCCGAGCGCGATCAGCGGAATCGCCGCTTCGCGTGACAGGCCGGCGGCCAGTGCGACGTCGTGGCCGATGCCCGCGCCGATGGACAGCGAGGGCGCGAACATGCCGCCCGGCACGCCCGACCACGTCGACAGCCAGGTGGCGCAGAACTTCAGCAGCGTGTAGACCCCGGGCAGTTCGCCGTGGCCTTCCAGCAGCGCTCGGGTGGGCGCGTAGCCGGCACCGGCTGTGGCACCGCCGGTGACAACGCCGATCACCGCCACAGCAAACGCGCAGGCAGCACCGAAGTGGTAAGGGTGGCTGCGCCGCCAACTGCTGAAACGATCAGGCAGCGCACTGAGTGAATCGACGATCAGCCGCGCGAACAGCCCGCCGGCCAAGCCGCACACCACGGTCACCACCATGCCGGGCAGCAACAGCTCGCGGCCCAGCGATTGCACCGACAACTGGCCAAAGTAGGTGGTGTTGCCAAACGCCGAGATCGCCACCAGACCCGACAGCACGATGCAGGAAATCATCAAGGCGCTGTACGAGGTGCTGCGTCGCCGCGACAGCTTTTCCAGCGCAAAGATGATGCCGCCCAGCGGGGTGTTGAAGGTGGCGGCAATGCCGGCTGCGGCACCGGCCACCATCAGGTCGTGCGCGTCGATGGTGGTGTGCTTGGACAGCCAGCGCTTGGCATGGTCCATGACGCCCGCGCCCATCTGCACCGTCGGTCCTTCACGGCCGATCGACAAACCGGCCAACTGCCCGCCGATGACCAGCCCGGCCTTGTGGAAGACCAGCGGCAGCGACACCAGCCAAGCGCGTTGCGACTTGGGCAGGTCGTCGTCAAGGGCGAGGATCACCTGCGGTATGCCCGAGCCCGCCGCCGCCGGCGCAAAGCGGCGGGTCCACCAGAGCAGCGCCACCGTGAGTGCCGGCGTCCAGAGCAAGGTCAGGGCCGGACCCCAGGTGCTGATGCCACGCACGTGAGCAAAGCCCTCGCTGGCCAGCTCCGACAGCATGGTGAAGCCGACCACGACCAGCCCGGTGATCACGGCATAGGTCAGCACCACCGCACGGTCCAGCCATTGACGGCCGGTGAGCAGTTCGTTGCGCAAGTTGAGCCAAAAGTCGGGGGCGATGTCGTTGGCGGCATTGCGCCCTCCGCGCAGCAGCGCTGCACTGCGCTGCCGCAGCGCGGCCCACACGCGTTGCGGCAAGGAGGAGGGATCAGCGGATGGTGGCATGCGAGCTCGGCGGCTATGACGGCTGGCGTTGGCACACCGCCATCGCCGCAAAGCCATTGAGCATACCTGCGGACAAAACAGCGCCGCTGCTGGGCCGCACCGCGCCCTCCCACGGCTTGCTACAGGCTCCTTCACGGCTGTCGCGCTTTTCGGGCTGAGCGTGCACAATCCGCGCCGAGCCCATGCCCACAAACACCACCCT
This sequence comes from Burkholderiales bacterium, assembly GCA_947450745.1. Taxonomy (GTDB): domain Bacteria; phylum Pseudomonadota; class Gammaproteobacteria; order Burkholderiales; family Burkholderiaceae_C; genus Paucibacter_A. Next base: position 1,127 of record CANFYD010000040.1, on the reverse strand, counting down.
ACCGAGCGATGACGAGACGCGGCTGCAAGCCTTGGTTCGAATGGACGTGGCGCAGCGCCTGCGCAGCAATGATCTGAGCCTGACCGTGGGCAACTTTGTGCTGGCGCTGCTGGTGGCCGCCAGCCTGCACAAGGCCGCGCCGCCGGGTTGGACGGCTTGCTGGTTGGGCCTGCAGTTCGTCAACCTGGCCTTTCATCTGTGGCTGGGCCTGCGCTGGTTGCGCAGCCCGCTGACGGTCACCAATGCGCCGCTCTGGCTGCTCCGGGTGACGCGCACCTCGGCGATCAACGGCTTGCTGTGGTTGCTGGCGGTGCAGATCTTCTGGCCCGGCGGCAGCGAGGCTCAGCGCTTGTTGTTGTGGGCCTGGATGATAGGCATCAGCGCCACTGCGCTGCATTCTCTGCATGCCTATTTGCCGGCCTATGTCGCCATCGTGGGCCCGGCCTTGCTGGGCTTGGTGCTGGCGGTACTGCTGCATGGCGCGATTGACGGCTGGGCCATTCTGGCCGTGCTGCTGCTGGGGGCAACGATGAGCTTTCACTTTGCCGCTTCCCTGCAGCGGCTGCTGTGGGACTCGCTGCGCCAAACCCATCAGCTCGCACGCTTGAGCGAGAGCCTGCGGCTGGAGAAGGACCTGGCCGTCAAGCTGAGCCAGTCGCGCAGCCGTTTCCTGGCCGCTGCCAGCCACGATTTGCGCCAGCCTGTGCATGCGCTGTCGCTGTTTGTGGGCGCCCTCAAGCAAAACCCCAGCAAGGCGAAGGCGGAGCAGATCTTGCAGCATGTCAGCAGCGCCGTCGACGCCATGGGTGCGATGTTCAATGCCTTGCTGGACATTTCCAAGCTCGACGCCGAGCAGCTGCAACCGCAGTGGCAGACGGTCGATCTGCGCCCGCTGCTGACCCGCATGGCGGCCGAGCACGGCCTGCAAGCGCAGGCCAAGGAGCTGCGCTTTGTTTGCGATCTGCCGCTCGAGCCGGCCCGGCTTGCGGTGCGCAGCGACCCGGCTCTGCTGGAGCGGGTGTTGCGCAATCTGCTCTCCAATGCGCTGCGCTACACCGAGCAGGGCGGCGTGCTGCTGCGGGCGCGCCGACGCCATGGCCGCATCGAGCTGCTGGTGGCGGACAGCG
>CANFYD010000039.1 GCA_947450745.1 Burkholderiales bacterium | reverse complement strand
TCCTGACTTTTGCCACAGAGGCCACGCTGGGCCTGATCGGCTTGAGCGGGCGGGCACAGCGCGGTGTGACCGAAGAAGAAATTGCCGCCAGTCTGGACGAGGGCCGCGAGGCCGGGGTGATCGAGGAGCACGAGCATCAGATGGTGCGCAATGTGTTCCGGCTCGATGACCGGGAGATCGGCTCGATGATGATTCCGCGGGCCGAAATCGCCTGGCTCGATGTGGCCGACGCGCCGCAGCAGGTACTGGAGGTGCTACGCGCCCACGGCTACAGCCGTTACCCGGTCTGCCGTGGCAGCTTGAACGAGGTGCTGGGCGTGGTGTCGGCGCAGGCCTTGTTGCAGCGCGCGCTGAGCGGACAGCCGCTGTCGCTGGTGCAGGACTTGGAGGCGGCGGTGTTCGTGCCCGAGACGCTGTCGGGCATGGAGCTGCTGGAGCAATTCCGCGTGTCTGATGCGCCACTGGTTTTTGTAGTGGATGAATACGGCGAAGTGCAGGGCGTGATTTCGGTGCGCGATGTGCTGGAAGCGATCGCCGGTGAATTCAATGCCCCGAGCGATGGGGATGCCTGGGCGGTACAACGCGCGGACGGGAGCTGGCTGCTGGACGGCCTGATCCCGGTGACCGAGCTGAAAGACCGCCTGGGCCTGAAAGAACTGCCTGAAGAGGATCGTGGGCGTTACAACACCCTGGCCGGCATGATCATGCTGTTGCTGGGGCGTTTGCCGCGCACGGCCGATGTGGTGGAGTGGAGCGCTTGGTCGTTCGAGGTCGTCGACCTCGACGGCAAGCGCGTGGACAAGGTGCTGGTCAGTCGACTGGCTGTTGATGGAGAGAATGAATGAGTACCCCCCCGCTGTACGGCAATCTGGTTCCCTTGGACCGTGAAGTACACAAGAACTTGCGCCTGAATACCGAGCTGGCCACGGTGACCCGCGTGGTCGGCATGAACTCCCTGTTCCTGGCCGTGGTGGAGTTTGCCGAGGCTTGCAAGGAATATCCGATCGTCTTCGTGCGCGTTGGCGAGGCCCCGACCGACGGCTCGGCGCAAGCGGTCGCACCGCTGGCCGTGCTTGGCTTGAAGGCCGGCAGCAATCTGTTTGTCAAGGACGGCAAATGGACAGGCAACTACGTGCCGGCCTATCTGCGCCGCTACCCGTTCGCGATGGCTCGCATCGACGACAAACAAGACACGGTCGCCGTGTGCTACGACAGCGAATGGGCTGGTTTCTCCGAGACCGAAGGCATGTCGCTGTTCGCGGCCGATGGTCAGCCGACCGAGTTCTTGCTGAATGCCAAGACCTTTTTGGAAAGCTTCGAGCAAGAGTCCGACCGCACCCGTGCGGCTTGTCAGCAACTGGCTGAACTCGATTTGTTGCGCGATATGCGCTTCGAGGCGACGCTCAGCAACGGCGAGAAGATCGACGTCGAAGGATTCCTGGCCGTCGATGAGCAAAAGCTGGCCGAACTGGCCGACGACAAGGTGGTGCAACTGCATCGCAGCGGCCTGCTGGCCTTGCTGGAAATGCACCGCGTGTCCATGGGCAACATGAATCGCCTGGCGATTCAGCATGCCGAGCCCGCTGCCGCGGTAGCTTGACTGACTGACTGCCTGCCTGACAGCGAGTCAGGCCCACGAGTGGCAGTAGAAACAGCTGGAATGGCCTTGCTTTTGTAGGGCGGGTCACGACTCGCGTGCGGCCGACTGTGGCCGCCGTGTTGCGCCGAGCAGCTCATCTCGGCACGCCGCTGCCCGTGCAAAAACTGCCCGCGGGTCTCGACCCGCCCTACGTGGCTGAAATCGGCTAACTCTGATTTGTGTTTTGAGAGCGGCCGAATGAGCCGCTCAGCGCCTGGCTACAGACAAATAACCCTGCGCGAATACCGCCTAGGGTTACTCAGTACCTGTTTTCTGCGCGGCCCCTAGAATGCGGCGTCGAACGTAAGCCAGGGCAATGAGATGTGGGTGTCTGTGTTTGAAGGTTTTTTGTCCACGCCCGAGATGTTGCAGGTGTTCCACCCGACAGCGGTGGTGCAGGCGATGATGGATTTCGAGGCGGCTTTGGTGCGCGCCCAGGGGCGGGTGGGCGTGATTCCGCCCGCTGCGGCGCAGGCGATTGCCGGTTTGTGTCGTGCCGAGCTCTACGACGTGGGTGCGTTGGTGATGGCCAGCGCATCAGCCGGCAGTCTGGCCAAGCCGGTGGTGCAAAAAATCACCGAAACCGTGGCGCTGTTTGACCCAGTGGCGGCAGGTTTCGTCGAATGGGGCAGCGGCAGCCAAGACATGGCGGACACCGCGATGGTGTTGTTGACCCGCCGGGCCCTGTGCCTGATTGACGAAGATGTGTTGGCGCTGTCCGAGCTGTTGCTCGACCTGGCCGATGCCAATCCTGCCAGTCCGGTGTTGGCGCGCACCTCATTGCAGCCCAACCAGGTCAGCAGCTTGCGTTTTCGCGTCATTGGCTGGCTGCAACCGTTGTTGCGGGCGGCGCAATCGTTGCGGCACAGCGCCGACTCGGCCTTGCTGCTGCAGTTTGGGGGCGAGGTGGGCACGCTGTCGGCGCTGGGCGACCGTGCCGACGCGGTCACCGCCGCGCTGGCCGACGAGTTGCGGCTGACTGCCCCCGATGTGCCTTGGCACACCCAGCGTGACCGTTGGGTCAGGCTGGGCTCGGAGTTGGGGGTGTTGTGCGGCTCGCTGGGTAAATTGGCGCGCGATGTGTCCCTGCTGTTGCAGGCCGAAATCGGGGAGTTCGCCGAGCCGTTGCGGGTGCCGACCAGCTCGCCGGACGGTTTTTCCGGTGACAGCGTGCGCCGCCCGGCGGTGGCGGCCAAGCTCGGAGCTACCGGCTGCATGCAGGCCCTGGCGGCCGCTCAGCGGGTGCCGCAGCGTGTCGCCAGCTTGCTCACCTGCATGACGCAGGAGCACGAGCGCTCGCTGGGGGGTTGGCAAGCCGAGCAAGCCGAATGGTCTGGTCTGCTGTTGCAGGCGCACGGGTCGGTAAGGGCGATGCTGCAGGCGATGCAAGTGCTGCAGGTCGTGCCGTCCCGCATGCGGCGCAATATCGAAGGTCAACATGACCTGGTCTTCAGCGAAGCGCTGGTGCACTTGCTGGCACCGCTGCTGGGTCGGCAGGACGCGCAGAGCCTGGTGGCCGGCCTGTGCGCCCGGGTGGCGGCCGGCGAAGCGCCGCTGCGGGTCTTGGCGGGGCAGCTGCCGACGATGGATGACCGTTTGCAAGGGCGGCTGAGTGCGGCCGCGCTGGACGCCGCGTTCGACGTTCACCGTGCTGCGGTGCTGGCCGACACCCGAGTGGCCAATGCCTTGGTCACGGCGCGCGAGCAATGGGCCAGTTTGATCGATCGGCCGCATTGGTGAGCGGGCCGTCGGGCGACGGCTCGTGGTCGTTATTTTTGGATTGGGATAACTTGTTAGCTACTCTGCTGGGTATCGGTGTAATCCCTGATTTCTTGACGTTTGTTGACGCCAAACAACTCCGCTCGTAAGCGCTGCTTTTCATTTGTAACTTCTTGTTTTGACGTGAATATTTCACGAAGTTCTCGCTAGACTTTGCGCCGATCAGCCCATCCTCCCCGGCCTGGGTGATTGACAAGCGAGTCGTCAATAATGAGTTTTGAAGAAGCGAATGAAGCCGCCTGCGACCGATCAACCGAAGCCGCCGCCGGCTTGGTGATTCGAACGGCGGCTGATGAATACCACGCGGGCGCGCATGGTCTGGTAGCGCGTCGCTATGCCGACCGCGGCTACCTCAGCAAGGACTTGAGCAGCCACGCCGATGCCGCGCTGACCATTTGCTCGGCGTTTGAGGGTCACACCACGGTGGGCACGATTGCGGTGCGCTTGGACTCGCCGCGCGGGCTGAATGCCGATGCGGTGTTTGCTGCCGAGTTGGATCAACTGCGCTGTGAGGACCGACGCTTGTGCGAGTTCGGCCGTTTGGCGATGGATCACCAGGTCAGCGACAACAAGCAGGTGCTGGCGCGGCTGTTCCACTTGGCTTATTTGCATGCGCACCGCTTGTCGGGCTGCGATCTGCTGGTGGTTGAGGTGAACCCCCGCCACGTGGCGTTTTACCGCCGCATGCTGGGCTTCAAGGTCTGCGCCGCCATGCGGCTCAACCCGCGCGTCAACGCCCCGGCCGTGCTGCTCACGCTTGATTTGCAGCATGCCCATGAGCAGATCGCCTGCTACGGCGGCAACCCGGACGGCGCGGCCCTGACGCGCACGCTGTACCCGTACTTTTTCGGGGTCGAGGAAGAAACCGCGATGCTGGCGCGGCTGCGGCAATAAACAATCATCGATCTGAGCTCAGGAGCCAGCGCGCCAGCCCAGTTGACGTGACAGCTCGGCACCGACGCGGCGCAGCGCCACGGCCAGCGTGCCGTCGGCGGCCAAGTCGAAGCTGCCACTCGGGCCGATGGCGGTGAGGCTCAGCAGCATGCGGCCCTGTTCATCAAAAACCGGTGCAGCCAGCGCGCTGACGCCCAGCACCACGCCGTCTTGTGAACTGGCCAGGCCGGCCTGCGCTACCTGCCGCAGCAGTGCTTCAAAGGCGGCGTCCATGGCCGGTGCTTGGGTCGCATCCACTTGGTTTTCGGCCGCCAGCGCCGCCAGTACTTGCGTGCGCGGCAAGTGGGCGGCAAACAGGCGGCCGGACGCCGTGCCGCGCAAACTCATCACCGTGCCGTGGCGCATGCTGATGTGCACGGGGCTCGGGGCCTCGGCCACGCGCACGATGGTCGGCCCGCGATTGCCCCAGACCGCAATCGCCACCGTGTGGCCCAGCACGGCGGCCAGCTCCTCGATGCGCGGCGTGGCCAGCCGCACCGGGTCGTATTGCTGCAAGCTGATCAGCCCCAGCTGCATGGCCAGTGGCCCCAGGCCGTAGCGCCCGTTGGCGGCTTCTTGCTCCACTAGCCCCAGCTTGATGAAGCTGACCAAATACGGGTGGGCCTTGGCCGGCACCATCTGCGCCTGCGCCGCCAAGTCCTTCAAACTCAGCGGCCGGCCGTGGTGGGCCAGCGCCAGCAGCAACTGCCCGCCCACTTCCACGCTTTGGATGCCGCGCGGCGTGTGGGCGGCGGGTGCTGTTTGTGTCGGCTGGGTAGTGAGGGTGTCGGAGGGCAGGGCGGTGGTCATGTGGTGTTGAGGGCAACAGTTCTGTTGGCCTAGATGATTACACATGAACTAATTTTCTAAGTCTCAGTCTAAAAATTACACATAGACAAACAAGTTAGTTTGATATCAAATGAGTCGGTTCGCTTTCGAGCGCTTTCGCGAGACCGCACCGCCGCCATGACTACCGCACCCAACGCCACATCCCTCGCCGCATCCAGCAGCAGCGCCCCCAAGACCTTCGCCTCCCAAGCCGACTTGGAAGTCAAGCGCGTCAGCTTCGACAAATTGTCCGAGCATGCCTACGCCTACACCGCCGAGGGCGACCCGAACACCGGCATCGTCATTGGCGACGACGCTGTGATGGTGATCGACACGCAGGCCACGCCGGTGATGGCCGAGGACGTGATCCGCCGCATCCGCGAGGTGACCGACAAGCCGATCAAATACGTGCTGCTGAGCCACTATCACGCGGTGCGGGTGCTGGGCGCGTCGGCCTACAAGCCGGAGCAGATCATTGCCAGCCAAGACACTTACGACCTGATCGTCGAGCGTGGCGAGCAGGACAAAGCGAGCGAGATCGGCCGTTTTCCGCGCCTGTTCAGCAACGTGGAATCGGTGCCGCCGGGTCTGACTTGGCCGACGCTGACCTTCAGCGGCAAGATGACGCTGTGGCTGGGCAAGCTGGAAGTGCAGATCTTGCAGCTTGGGCGCGGCCACACCAAGGGCGACACGGTGGTCTGGCTGCCGCAGGACCGGGTGCTGTTCTCCGGCGACTTGGTGGAGTTCGATGCCACGCCCTATGCCGGCGACGCCTACTTTCAGGATTGGCCGCAAACGCTCGACCGCTTGGCCGCGCTGAAACCCGACAAATTGGTGCCCGGCCGCGGTGCCGCGCTGCAAACGCCGGAGCAAGTGGCGGCCGGTTTGGCCGGCACACGTGCCTTCGTCAGCGAGTTGTATGAGAGCGTCAAGGCCGGTGCCAGCGCTGGCCGTGAGTTGAAGGCTGTCTACCGCGAAACCTATGACCGCCTGGCGCTGAAATACGGCCAGTGGGTGATTTTTGCCCATTGCATGCCGTTCGACGTGACCCGTGCCTACGACGAAGCCAGCGGCCATGTCGATCCGCGCATCTGGACGGCCGAGCGCGATATCGCCATGTGGCAGGCGTTGGAAAACGCCTGAGAGAGTTGTAGGGCGGATCGCGACCCGCGTCTGGCCGACTGTCGCAGCCGTGTTGCACCCTCCTCCGGAATTGCTCGCAGGTCTCGACCCGCCCTGCACGGTGACCAACCCCTGACCGAACGCGTTCGGCAACTACCGGCCAACTGGCCAAGCGCCATGCAAAAAACCTACGCCTACGCTGAGTTCCCCTATGTGCAGAGTGCAGCGCAGCGCAGCGGCGTGGTGCAGCGGCATCCGCTGGTGATCATCGGGGCTGGGCCGGTGGGCTTGAGTTTGGCGCTGGACTGCGCCGCGCGCGGCCTGGCTTGCGTGGTGCTGGACGACAACAACAGCGTCAGCATCGGCTCGCGTGCGGTCTGCTACGCCAAGCGCACGCTGGAAGTCTGGGACCGCCTGGGCGTGGCCGCACCGTTGGTCGAGCAGGGCGTGAACTGGCAGGTCGGCAAGGTGTTTTTTCGGGACGAACTGGCCTATCAGTTCGACCTGCTGCCACAACCGGCCCACCACATGCCGGCCATGATCAATCTGCAGCAGTACTACCTGGAGGCGGCATTGGTGGCGGCCTGCCAGCGCCAGCCGCTGGTTGATTTGCGCTGGAAGCACAAGCTGAGCGCCTTGACCCAGGCTGAGGTTGATGGTGAGACTGAGGGCGAGGCCGAGGGCGATGACAGCCCGGCGCGGCTCACCATCACCACGCCGGACGGCAGCTTTCAGGCCGAAGCCGACTGGGTGGTCGCTTGCGACGGGGCCAACAGCGACACCCGCCAGATGCTCGGGGCCGACTTTGCCGGCAAGTTTTTCCAGGACCGCTTTCTGATCGCCGATGTGGTGCTGGCGGAAGGCGACGCAGCCCTGCCTGCGGCGCAGCAAGCTTCCACCACAGCCGCCGGTTGGCAGCAGCTCGGCAGTGCGCCGGAGCGCTGGTTCTGGTTCGATCCGCCGTTTCACCCCGGTCAGTCGGTGCTCCTGCACAAGCAATGCGACAACGTTTGGCGCATCGACTTTCAACTCGGTTGGGACGCCGACCCGGTGCAGGAGAAAAGACCCGAGAACGTGATCCCGCGCATCCAGGCGATGTTGGGGCCGCACACCCGCTTCGAGCTTGAATGGGTGTCGGTCTACCAATTTGCCTGCCGGCGCATCAAGCAGTTCCGCCACGGCCGGGTGCTGTTTGCTGGTGACGCGGCGCATCAGGTGTCGCCGTTTGGTGCGCGCGGGGCCAATTCCGGCGTGCAAGATGCCGACAACCTGGCCTGGAAGCTGGCCGCCGTGCTGGCCCGGCGCGCCCCGGCGGCGCTGCTCGATTCCTACCATGCCGAGCGCTCGTTTGCTGCCGACGACAACCTGCGCCAATCGACCCGTTCCACCGATTTCATCAGCCCCAAAAGCCGCGCCAGCCTGCGCTTGCGCAACGCGGTGCTGGAGCTGGCCAAGACCGAGGCTTTTGCCCGGCCCTTGGTCAACAGCGGCCGCTTGTCCACGCCCACGCCTTATCTGACGTCCGCGTTGAACACGCCGGACGAGGCGGGCGACGAGTTCGCCGCCGCCCTGCAGCCGGGCAGCCCTTGCGCCGACGCTACCTTGCTGAAAGCGGGGCAGGCCGGATGGCTGTTGCAGCAACTGGGGCAGGGCTTTGTGCTGTTGAGCTTTGGCACCTTGCCGGATTTGGCTGACTGGCCCGAACTGTCCGCCTGCCAGCCGCTGGCCGTAGGCCGCGACATCGAGGACAGCGCCGGCCTGATTGCGCAGCGCTACGACGGCCGGCCCGGCACTGTCTACCTGATCCGCCCGGATCAATATGTGGCGGCGCGCTGGCGTCAGTTTGATGCGGCCAAAATCACCGCGTCGCTGCGTCGCTGTTTGGCGCTTGAAACGCACCCAGGAGGCCAGACATGAGCCTGAATCCACTGAATCGCAGCCCCAACATCGCCGACCCCGACGGCTTTTATGAACAGCTGATCGCCGCCCAATGCGACCTGTCGGACGAGCAGGCCGACATGTTGTTGGCCAAGCTGGTGTTGATCCTGTCCAACCACATCGGCGACCGAGCCGTGCTGGGTGAAGCGCTGGCGCTGGCACGCAGCAACACGCTGGACGCCAAGCCCACAGAACCTCAAAGAGCCTCGTTATGACTGCATTGACCGCACTCACCTACCTCCACGGCTTTGGCAACCAGCATCAAAGCGAGGCGCTGCCCGGCAGCTTGCCGCAGGGCCGCAACAGCCCTCAGCAAGTGGCTTATGGCCTCTATGCCGAGTTGTTCTCCGGTGCGGCCTTTACCGCGCCACGGGCCGACAACCGCCGCACCTGGCTGTATCGCCGCCAGCCGTCGGTGGTGGTGAGCGGTTATCGGCCGCTGCCGCATGCGCTGTTGAAGTCCGGTGCGGCCGAGGGCCAAGTCGCACCGCCCGACCCGCTGCGCTGGGCACCCAGCGCCATTCCCGCAACGCCTGCCGATTTCATCGACGGCCTCTGCACGATGGCGCTGAACGGCGACCCGGAAGCTCAGTTCGGCATCGCCATTCATTTGTACGCCGCCAACCAAAGCATGGAGCAACGCGCTTTTGTGAACGCCGACGGCGAGATGCTGATCGTGCCGCAGCAAGGCGTGTTGACGATCACCACTGAGCTGGGTCTGCTGCATGTCTGCCCCGGCGAGATCGCCTTGCTGCCGCGCGGCCTGTTGTTCAAGGTGGCGGTGGACGGCCCGTCGCGCGGCTATGTGTGCGAGAACTACGGCGCGGCTTTCCGCCTGCCCGAGTTGGGCCCGATCGGCTCCAACGGCTTGGCCAATGCGCGTGACTTTCAGGCCCCGGTGGCGGCGTTCGAGGCCGAAAGTGCCGGCGGCAGCTACGAAATCGTCAAAAAATTCGGTGGCAAGCTGTGGACGGCGACGCAAGGCCACAGCCCCTTCAACGTGGTCGCCTGGCACGGCAACCTGACGCCGTACAAATACGACACCAAGCACTTCATGACGCTGGGTTCGATCAGCTTTGACCACCCGGACCCGAGCATTTTTACCGTGCTGACCAGCCCATCGGACACCGCCGGCTGGGCCAATTGCGACTTTGTGATCTTCCCGCCGCGCTGGTTGGTGGCCGAGGACACCTTCCGCCCGCCCTGGTTCCACCGCAATGTGATGAGCGAATACATGGGGCTGGTGCTGGGCCAGTACGACGCTAAACCGGAAGGCTTCAAGCCCGGTGGCTCCAGCCTGCACAACGCCTTTGTGCCGCACGGCCCCGATACCGACGCCTTTGCCCGCGCCACCCACGCCGAGCTGCAGCCCCAGCACCTGGACCACACGCTGGCCTTCATGTTCGAGACCCGCTGGTGCTTGCGCCCGACCGAATGGGCGCTGCAGGGCGGCACGCTGGAAACCCACTACGCCACTTGCTGGGCCGGCCTCGCCGACCATTTTGCCGAGATTTTGCCCAGCGCTCCGGTGCAAAGCGACGTGGCTGTCAACACGGTCAGCAACTGAACTTCTTGTGGGACTGACCGAAGTGGCGCAGCCGCGAGCTCTGTCCCCAACTAAGCTTTTTCTTGTGGGACTGACCGAAGTGGCGCCGCCGCGAGCTCTGTCCCCAACTAAGCTTTTTTTCTTGTGGGACTGACCGAAGTGGCGCAGCCGCGAGCTCTGTCCCCAACTGATTGGAAACAAGCATGATCGATCACACCCATCTCCCCACCACCCAAAGCTGGCTGCTCAGCGCCAATGCGGCGGACACCGACTTCCCGCTGCAGAACCTGCCCTACGGCCTGTTCCGGCGTAGCGGCTCGAACGAGGACGCCCGCGTCGGCATCGCCATCGGCGACCAGATCCTCGACCTCCAACGGGCCGCAGCGGCCGGGCGCTGGAGCTCGGCCGTACAGGTCTTGCTGCAGCCCTTGAGCCGGGGCGACTTGAATGCTTTCATGGCCCAGCCGTCAAGCCAGCGTCGGCTGCTGCGCCACGCGGTGTTCGATGCTTTGGCCGAGGGCAGCCCGCAGCAGCCGGCCTTGAGCGCTTGCCTGCTGGCGCAGACGCAGGCGCAAATGGCCGTGCCTTGCCGCATCGGCGACTACACCGACTTCTACACCGGCATCCACCACGCCACCACGGTCGGCAAGCTGTTCCGCCCGGACAACCCGCTGCTGCCCAACTACAAATGGCTGCCTATCGGCTATCACGGCCGCAGCTCGTCGATCGGCGTCAGCGGCAGCCACGTGCGCCGGCCGCTGGGTCAGTTGATGGCGCCCGGTGCCGAGGCCCCCGTGCGCGCCGCCAGCCAGCGACTCGACCATGAGCTGGAACTGGGTGTGTTCGTGGCCGGCGGCAATGCGCTGGGCGAGGTGATCGACATCGCCGATGCCGACGAACATCTGTTCGATGTCACCTTGCTGAACGATTGGTCGGCGCGTGACTTGCAAGCCTGGGAATACCAGCCGCTGGGGCCGTTTCTGGCCAAGAGCTTTGGCACCACGATCTCGCCCTGGATCGTTTCGATGGACGCGTTGGAGCCGTTCCGCATCGCCTTCGCCCATCCGCCCAGCGACCCGCAGCCGCTGCCCTATCTTGACTCACCGAAGAACCGCGCCGAGGGCGGCTACGACATCGAGCTGGAAGTCTGGCTGCAGACTGCCGCCATGCGCGCAGCCGACCAGCCCGCCACCCGCTTGATGCGCTCCAACTTCAAGCACGCCTACTGGACGCTGGCGCAGATGCTGACCCACCACGCCAGCAACGGCTGCAATCTGCAGCCCGGCGACCTACTCGGCACCGGCACTCAGTCCGGCCCTGCCGCCGGTGAGGGTGGCTCGATGCTGGAGTTGTCCATTGGCGGTAAACAGCCGCTGACCCTGCCGAACGGCGAAACCCGTACCTTCTTGCAAGACGGCGACTGCGTGACGCTGCGCGCCTTCACCCACAAGCCGGGCACCCGCCGCATCGGTTTCGGTGATTGCTCGGCCACCGTCACGGCGGCGCTGCCGGCCTGACGGCGTTTGCTTCGTTCGAGGCGTCCTGAAGGGGCAGGCTCACCATCAGCAGATTGATGGCCGTGATGATGTCGATGTCGGCACCCCCGACCTGCGCCAACAATCTGACTCTGGACAGCAAGTAGATGTAACGGGCTTGCGCCAGATCGCGCAGCACCAGCATGCGTTGCTGTTGAGCGTTCAAGATGTCCACCACCCGGCGGCTACCCGCAGAGAGGGACTTCTGGTTGGACAAGACCAATTGATCGGCCGACCGCAGCGCCTGTTCCAGCGCGTAGATCTTGGCGATGCTCTCGGTCACGCCGCGAAATTCCTTGTGCACCCGCAGCGTCAATGCGCGCCGCCCGGCTTCCAGCAATTGCTCGGCCCGGTCCTGCGCGGCGAGGGCTTGGCGCACCGATGAATTGACGTAGCCGCCGGCAAACAGCGGCACGGTCAGTTGCACACCGACCGACAGATTGGTGTAGCGCGACTGCAGGTTGTTGACGTTCTCGCTTTCGCTGCGCGACAGCTGTGCCACCGCGTCCAAGGTGGGCAGGTGAGCCGACCGGCCTTTGTCCACCTCCTGCCGAGCGATCTCGACCTGGGCTTGCAGCGAGCGCAATTGGGGGCTGTTTTTTTCGGCCCGCATGCTCCATTCGTCGAGGTTGTTCGGCTGTGGCTCCAGCAGTTCAAGTTTTTCGACATCCAAGCGTGCCAACGGATGGGCCGGTTGATTGACCAGCAGTTCCAGTTGCCGCAAGGTGTAGAGCACGTTCTGACGCGCCTCTATCGTCAGGGCCGTGTTCATGTCGAGCTGGGTTTGGGCTTCGTCGATGTCGGTCCGGGTGCCCGCGCCGGCGGTCAGGGCTTTGCGGGCCATGTCGAGCTGGGCCAGGTAGCTGGTCCGCTGTGCCATGTGCAGATCAAGCTGTTCACGGGTCAGCAGCGCTTCAAAATAGGCGCCACTGACGCGCACCGCCAGATTTTGTTCCTCCTGTGCCAGCACGGCGCTGGCGTCATCGCCTTGCGCCACAGCCTGCCGGTACTGGGCCGCCAGGAAAGGCCGGTACAAGGGCTGACGCAGCGTCAGCGTCTGATTGCTGCTGGGGTAGTGGGTCAGCTCTTGCCGTCCTGATAAATCAGGGGCCAGATTGTTCAACTGGTTTCTCTGATGCCCAAGGCTGGCTGAAATATTGGGAAGCAGCTGGGCCTGTGCCTGGGGCAGTCGCTCTTGACCCACCCGGGCCGTGGCACGCGCCGCCAGGATGGTGGCGTCCTGCTGTTGGGCCGCCTCAAAGGCCTGCAACAAATTCATCGCGAACACGCCGCTCGAAGCGCTGAGGAACAGGCCGCTCAGCAGCAGGCCGTTCATCAGCAGGCGTAGGGGCGGCGCACTTCGGATCACCGGTCGCCTGACACTGTGCTGCATCGCGTCACTCCTCTTTCATGGAAGCGGCGAGCCGTTTGGTCAACGGGCTCAAGAGGTAAGTCAGCAGCGTGCGTTGGCCGGTCAGAAAAACAACCTCGACCGGCATGCCGGGCTGCAACTGGCGCTGACCCAATTTTTCACGCCCTTCGGCGGTCACCCCGATGCGGGCCAAGTAGTAAGCAACGCCGGTTTGCGGGTCCACCAGCGAGTCGGCCGAAACGGATGCGACCTTGCCCGCCACCACCAGTTGCGGGGTATGGGCAAAGGAGGAAAAACGCACATCGACAGACAAGCCGGCATGGACGCGGTCGATCAAGTGCGGCGCCACGCGGACTTCGATCAGCAGGACTTGGCCTTCCGGCACGATGTCCATCAGCTTTTGCCCCGGAGCGATCACGCCGCCGACCGTCTGAACGGCCAGTCCGACGACTTGCCCGGCGGCCGGCGATTTGATCAGGATGCGGTCCAGATCATCGCGGGCGGCGCTGAATTTTTCGGCATCCCCATAGACTTCGCGCGCCACCTCGGCCAGTTGCAGATCAACTTCCTTGCGATATTCCTGCTGGCGAACAATGCGCCTCTGTTGCAACTCAGAAACACTGCGCTGGGCCCGAATCGAATTGCCCTGCAACTCGGCCAGGCCGGCCGCGCTGTCGGCCACCATGCGTTCGAGTTCGAGCTGCCGGTTGCGTGGGGCATAGCCCTCTTTCACCAGATCCTGGGTGTGGCCGAGTTCTTCGGTCAGCAAGGCGCGTTGAGTCTTGCGGTTGAGCGTCATGGCGTCGTAGGCCTGCATCAGGCCTTGCTGCCCCTGTATCGCTTCTTCACTGGACTGCAGGTCCGCGCGCAATGCCGCCCTGCGGGAGATCAACAACTGCTGCTGCGTCATCAGCACCTGCGTGATCTGCGGCGATGCACTGGCGTCCTGAATATCCTGATGAAACGCGATGCTGGCGCGGCCCTGCTGCTCGGCCAATAAGCGGTCTTCCATGGCGCGCAAGCCCAGGTAGCGCTGGCGCACCGTCTCGAAGTTGGCCCGCGCGGCCGCTTCGTCCAGGCGGATCAGCGGCTGACCTTCGGTGACGCGATCGCCCTCGCCGACCAGCACTTGCCTGATCAGGCCGCCGGTCAAGTGCTGAACCGCCTTGCGCTTGGTGTCTATGGCCACCATGCCCTTGGCCGGCACGCCCTCATCCAAGGGCGCGAAGCCGGCCCACAGCAAGAAGCCGGTAAATCCCAGGCCCAAGGCCCACAGTCCGATGCGGGCGGCG
>CANFYD010000038.1 GCA_947450745.1 Burkholderiales bacterium | reverse complement strand
CGTTGAATCAGGCGAACCGGAGTTTTGCTCTTGAAAAAGATTTTGATCGTTGACGACCATGCCGACATTCGCAAATTGGTGCGTATGGCGCTGGAGCTCGGTGAATACGAAATCCACGAGGCTGTCGACGGTGAAACGGCTTTGTGGGCGGCACGGCAGTTGCGTCCCGATTTTGTGTTGCTGGACGTGATGATGCCGGGTCTGCTGGACGGGTTGATGGTGTGCCGCCGCCTCAAGGCCGAGATGCCCGCAGTTCATGTGGTGATGCTCAGCGCACGCGGGCATTCGTTGGACAAGGCCGAGGGCTTGCGCGCCGGTGCCGACGTTTATCTGGTCAAGCCGTTCAGCCCGCTGCAATTGGCCCACAGCGTGGCGGCACTTTGGATGACGCACTGAGGAACATATGCCATGCCGAATTTATTCACTCCGGCAGCGAAAAGCGCCGACGATTCGAGCGATGCGCAAAAAGACCGCCTCCTTGCCGAGCTCGGCCAGCGCCATCACGAGTGCAGCGAGGCCCTGAGCGAGCTCACCCAAGCGCATCACGACGCCTTGCTGCGTTTGGCCCTGACGGCAGATTTCCGCGCCAACGACACGGGCCTGCATATTTTGCGCATCGGTTTCCTGGCCGAGGCGCTGGCGCTGCTGCTGGATGAGCCGGTGGAGTTTGCGCACCTGTTGCGGCGCGCAGCACCGATGCATGACGTGGGCAAGAGCGGTGTGCCCGATGCGGTACTGAAAAAGGTCGGCGTTTACAACGACGAAGAGCGTCAACTGATGAACGCGCATGCGGTGATTGGCGCACAACTGCTCGGCCGCGCCCGCACGCCGCTGTTTCGCCTGGCCGCCGAGGTGGCCTTGACTCACCATGAACGCTGGGACGGCGGCGGTTACCCGCTGGGCTTGGTCGGTGCCGCCATTCCGGTCGCGGGCCGCATCGTGGCCGTGGTCGACTTCTTCGACGCGCTGACCATGGCGCGCCCTTACCGTCCGGCGTACTCGGACGCCGTGGCGCTGCAGATGATGGTGGCACAGCGCGGTTTTGCCTTCGACCCCTTGATCGTGGATACCTACCTCGCCAACGCCGACGTGCTGATTGCCATGCGCGAACGGATCAACGCTCAACCGCCCAGTTTCGAGACGCTGGTGGACGATTGCTGAGAGGGTGAGAACTTTTTACTGCGCGGCCGCCATGCGTCGTTGGCTGGGTACTCGGAATCCTCTCGTACCTGGAGTACGTTCCGGTTCCTGCGCCCCATCCGCCTAGCCTGACAGCCGCTCGCTACAAAAGTTCTCACCCTCTGAGCTGGCGCTGATGAAAAAACTGTAAATCTGCTCTGGGAATTTCGTTCAAAACGAAAACGACGAGGCAATGGAGATGGCGCAACGAGCGGGTTGGATACGATGTGCGATCCGATGGCCGTTCAAAAGCGTGCCCCGGTACTTTTCCTTTTCTTCCCCTATTTAAAAATCTAGCGGGCATATACGCGTTGACAGACTTGTATCGCAAACATCGGCGCCGGCATTCAAGCACTGTGCAAGCTTCGCACTTCGTTACCGGGATGTCGTTTGATGGCTTCGCCAACGTTGGGCCGACTCCAATCTGTCCTGCTGCTGCCGCTTGTCTAGGTAGCTGTTTTTTGTTGTGAACTACCGCATGCCGCAAGATTCCGAGCTCGTCTCTCAACCCCTTCTTCCTGAGTCCCTATGGCGAGCCGGCTCCTTGGTCTGGCTGACCTCGCTGGGTCTGGCGCTTGCTGCCTTGTTGACCTTGGGTGCGCTCTGCATTTACGAGCGCAATGAGGCGTTGAGCAGCGCACAGGCGCGTGCCGAATTGCTGGCCCGGGTGCTGGAGGATCAAGCGACCCGCAGCATCGAAAACGCTGCGCTGAACTTGCGCAGCTTGGGCGACAACATCGCTTTGTTGCCGGCGACCGAGCCGGATACTGAGCGGCTGCAAGCGCTGCTGATGCAATCCCAACTGGGGCTGACCTTCATCCGCAGCATGGCCGTGCTGGATTTGCAGGGCCGGGTGCTGGCGAGCACGGTGGTGGCTGAACTGGGTCTGCAGATCGACCTGAACCGCTTGTCGGACTTGCCGCCCGAGGGGCGCGACCGCCTGCTGCCGCTGCTGCCGGGGCGCGGGCTGAGCGATCTGGCGCTTGCCGGCACCGAGCGGTTGGCTCTCAACAGTGCCCCCCGGGCCGGCGTTCAGATGCTGCCGCTGCTGCGCCGCGCATCGGGCGCGCGCGGTCAGGGCCTGCTGCTGGTGGCGTTGATCAACCCGGACGCACTGGCCAATTACCAGCAGATGGCGATGGTCGGCGACGATGGAGCGGTGTTGCTGGCCAGCTTTGCCGGGCAATTGTTGACAGTCACCGAACAGGCGACGCTGTTGCCCGGCAGCTCGCTCAACCAGCATCCGGTCTTTCGCACTTGGCTGCCTGACAAAGAGCACGGCAGCTACATCGGCATCGGGGCATTGCCAGGCCAGCAGATCGTGGCATTCAGGGTGTCGCGCACGCGTCCGCTGGTGGTGTTGGTGGAGTTGCCGCGCGAAACGGCTCTGCACGGCTGGTGGCAGCTGAACCGGATGCTGGCGGCGATGGGTCTGGCCGCTTTGCTGTTGATCGCCGGGGCGGCATTTACCGTGCTGCGCAGCCACCGCAGCCGTGAGCGGGTACGTCAAGCACTGGATCAAGCGCACATGCAGGTGGCTTCGCGCGAGCGGGAGTTGCGGGTCTTGCTCAAAAGCGTGCAGGAACTGATCTTCCGCACCGATGAGCGCGGCGTCATCACTTACGTCAACGCTCGCTGGGCGGCCTTGAGCCCGGCACCGGCGGATCAGGCGATTGGGCGGCGTTTGCAAGATGTGGTGGTGCCGGCCGACAAATTGGCCGTGGCCGCGCTGTTTGACGCGCACGACCGCGGCGGTGTGCGCAATATCGAGGCGTCGGTGCGTGGGGACGGTGTGGCCGAGGTTGGTGCTTCGGCCGGCGTCGGCGATGGCAACCTGCGCCGCTTCGACATCGCCATCGTGCCGCTGTTGTTACAGGGCCAAATCGTCGGTTTTGCGGGCAGTGCCGTCGATGTGACCGAGCGCTACGTGGCGCAGCAGCGCTTGCAACAGCAATTGGCCTTTACCGGGCTGCTGCTGGAGATCAGCCCCTTGCCGGTATCGATGTTTGATGCCAAAGGCCTTTACGTCAGCGTCAATCAGGCCTGGGAGGATTTCACCGGCCGCTCGCGCAGCGATGTGGTGGGTCGCCATGTCAACCTGTACACCCCGCCCGAGGAGGCGGTGACGCATGCCGAACAGGACGCGATGCTGCTGACCCACGGCGGACGACTGCGCTATGAAATGCAGCTCAAGCATCAAGACGGTACGCGCCGCGACATGGTCATCACCAAGGTGCTGGTGACCGACGAACAGGGCGGCATCAGCGGCATCCTCTGCACTTTGATGGACGTCAGCGAGTTCCGCATTGCCGAGCGCACCACCCGCGAAGCCCGGGACTTGGCCCTGGAAGCGTCGCGGGCCAAGTCTGAATTCATCGCCAACATCAGCCACGAGTTGCGCACGCCGCTGCAATCGATTCTCGGGTTTTCAGAATTGGGCATGATGCGTGGCCGCGCCACCCCGAAGCTGGCTGAAATGTTCTCCGACGTTCACGCGTCCGGGCAGCGCATGCTGGCCCTGGTGAACGACTTGCTCGATGTGTCCAAGATCGAAAGCTCGGTCGGTACTTTCAATCTGGAACGTACCGATCTGCGCGGACTGATTCAGTCGGTGTTGCGGGAGCTGCAACCGCTGCTTGAAAAACGCCATCTGCGGCTGCTGCTGCAACTGCCGGACGAGGCGCTGAGCGCCAAGGTCGATTCGCAGCGCTTTCAGCAAGTGATACGCAATCTGCTCGCCAACGCGATCAAGTTTTCGCCCGAGGGTGGGCCGCTGGAATTGCGTGCGGGCGTGACAGCGAGCGGCGAAGTGCATATCGAGGTGGCCGATCGCGGCCCCGGCATTCCGCCGGCCGAGCTGGAACAGATCTTCGAGGCCTTTGTGCAGTCCAGCCAGACCAAGGACGGCTCGGGCGGTACCGGCCTGGGGTTGGCGATCTGCCGCAAGATTGTGGAGATCCACAGCGGCCGCATTCATGCGCGTAACCGCAGCGACGGCGGTGCGGTGTTCCACATCTATTTGCCGGGCCGCGTGGTCGGCGATACCCAATTGGGCGACACCCAGTTTGGGTGATTGAAGTAGCCCGGGCCAGGCCAACGCGTCCGGCGCACAGTCCAGGCAGCGACGAAATTCAAGGCCGCTGAAAATATTTTCACGAACGATGTCGGGTTTGGCGCGCGGATTTCGTTCTACTTAGGGAGGGCATGATGGTTTGCCGATGCCGGGGAGGCCCGCAAGGGGGCATCTGCAGGCCTTGATGCCCTCACTCTTGCAGCGCCAGCCGCCGTCCAGCGGAGTTTTCGCGCTGACCTGCCGCTTGAACAATGCCGCCAGCCATGAAAACTCCGATCGACCCAGGTCTTGCCTCGATGTTGCATGCCGAACTGTGCATCGCCTCCACAGCGCTCGCCGTCTCGCAGCGCATCTTGCCGCAGTCGCAAACCGTGTCGGGCGCAGTCGATGCCGCTAATTTGAGTAATTCTTCCACGCAGCAGGGCATTCCCGAGTTGCCGGATATGGCCGCTTTCGAGCAATTGCTGAGCCGCGAGCTGAGCGTCAATCGCCGCGCTGGCACACGCTTGGCGGTATTGCTGATCGATTTTGAGGCGGTGTTGGCCTCGTCGGTCGATGCCGCCGCTGATGCCGCTCAGCTGGACAATTTGCGGCAGATGTTGGGCCGGCGCTTGCGGGCGCGCGTGCGCCACAGTGACGTGGTCATGCGCATCGGCGCGCAGCGCTTCGCCGTTTTGTTGCAGAACGTCGGGCGAGCCGACGTGCACCCGATACAGACGCGGCTCTACGACGGCCTGTCGGCGGCCTATCAATTGGGCTGGCCACTGCAATCGGTGCAGCTGATCATGGGGCTTGCAAAATATGTGGACGCGCGCAGCACGGCGGCCGAGCTGATCGCTGCGGCCGAGTTGGCCTCAGGCCGCAGCGTGGCCCAGGCCGGCTGGCAAAACGTTGGCGGACTTCGCGCCGATGAGTTTCACGGTGGCCCCCGCTTGCTGAGCTGAGCTTGGGCGGACGGAGCGATCGGCTAAGCTTGACCGCTCGTTCACCGATCCGCTCACCGGGACTGACTCCGCCCATGGCCAAACTTGCGCTCAAGATTTTAGTTGCCGCCCTTTGTTCCACCGCCCTGGCGGCTTGCGTCTCGGCCCCGACTGCCGCCGGTCAAGCGACTGCGGCCAAGGCCCCCAAACTGCTGGTTTTCATCGTCATCGACGGCCTGCCGATGCGCCAGGTGCTGGCCTACCGTGACCAATTGCAGCCGGACGGCTTCAAGCGCTTCCTGGAGCACGGCACTTGGTACGCCAATGCGCATTACGGCCACGGCCATACGGTCACGGCAGCCGGCCACGCGACGATGTTGACGGGCGCTTACCCGCAGCGCACCGGCATCATCAGCAATGAATGGCGTGACCCCAAGACCGGCGAAGCGGTCTATTGCACCAGCGACGCGGCCTACAGCTATATCGACCACAAGACCGCCGCGTTGGCCGGCACCAGCCCGCGCAATTTGTTGGCCGAGACGGTCGGCGATGTGCTGCGCGAGGCCGACCCTGCCGCCAAGGTGATCGCTGTTTCTGGCAAGGACCGCGGTGCCATCCTGCCGGCCGGCCACAAGGGCACGGCTTATATGTATATGAGCGAGAGCGGCCAGTTCGCCTCCAGCACCTACTACATGCCCAGCCATCCGCAATGGGTCAACAGCTTCAATGCCGCCAAACCGGCCGACGCCTTCTTTGGCAAGGCCTGGAGGCCGCTGCTGCCGGAGGCCGCTTACGCCCGCTCGGTGCCGGACGGCCAGAGCTGGCAGGTCAACTCGGGCAACGGCAACAAGCTGCCGGCCATCCTGGGCGACAAGCATGACAAGCCCGGTCCACTGTTCTACGCCAACATCTTGCCGACACCGTTCGGCGACGAGCTGACGCTGGCGTTTGCGCGGGCCGCCGTCGCTGGCGAGGGTCTGGGGACACGCGTGGGCGCGATTGCTGGGGCCAAGACCGACATCCTCTCGGTCAGCCTGTCCAGCCATGACTATGTCAACCATGCGTTCGGGCCCGAATCGAGGCTGTCGCACGACCATTTCCTGCAGCTCGATCGCCACCTGCAAGGCTTTTTCGAGTATCTGGACGCCAAGGTCGGTGCCGGCAACTATGTGGCGATGTTGACCGCCGACCATGGCTTTGCCGACACGCCGGAATGGGCCAAGTCGCAGGGCCGCGATGCCGACCGCATCAACCCGACCCAGGTGCTCAGTTGGGTCAATGCCGGCTTGGTCAAGAAGTTTGGCGAGGGCCGCTGGGCCAAGAGCTTTTCGGCCGCTGGCCTGCTGTTTGACGACGCTCTGATGGCGGAGCGCCGCGTCAAAGCCGCCGATGTTTACCAGGAAGCCAAGGTCTTGCTGTTGCAGTTGAACGGCATTGCCGATGTGTTCACGCTGGCGCAATTGCAGAGCGACGACCGCAGCACGCCGTATCTGGAGTCGATGCGGCGGTCTTGGCACCCGGACCGCGCCGCGCCGCTGCAAATCGTCGTCAAGCCGGGCTGGCTGTTCGGCTCACGCCCGGGCGGCAGCTCACACGGCACGCCCTATGCCTACGACACCCATGTGCCCATCCTCGCCTGGGGGCCGCGCTGGATCGGCGAGGGCGAAGTGACCCAGCCGGTTGACGTCACCGACATTGCGCCCACCTTGGCCAAGTTGCTCGGCCTGCGCCCACCCGCCCAGAGCCAGGGCAGGCTGCTGCCAGCCGTTGACTAAATAGCGTATCGGCCCGCCAGGGCGCATACCCGCCACAAGTCAGCACGCACCTGCTGTCTTGTGGCGGGCTCAGAATGCAAGGCACCGCTCTGGCCTAAGTTGAATGACTTGTGGGTCAGACCGCCCGAGCGCTAGCGAGTAGCTCTGGCCCCAACTGATTAAAGAGAGATTCATTTTGTTTGCCTGGTTCGAAAAACGCATCAATCCCTTCCCCGACGTACCGCCCCCACAGCCGCCCAGCGGCTTTTTTCAATTCATCTGGGCTGCCACGCAGGGTATGCGACCGCTGATTCTGGCGATGACCTTGTTGACCGCCTGCATCGGTGCGTTCGAGGCCTTGCTGTTTGCCATGCTGGGCTCGGTGGTGGACTTTTTGAGCAAGGTGCCGGCCGACCAGTTGTGGTTGACTGAAAAGTCGAATCTGCTCTTGCTCGGCGGTATTTTGCTGGCCAGCCCGCTGCTGATCGGCTTGCAAGCGCTGTGCAAATACCAGGGTCTGGCCAGCAACTTTCCGATGCGGCTGCGCTGGAACTTCCATCGCCATCTGCTCAGCCAGAGCCTGAGCTTCTTTGCCGATGAGTTCGCCGGCCGGGTCTCGGCCAAGCTGATGCAGACCTCGTTGGCGGTGCGCGACTGCGTGCTGATCGTCACCGACATCCTCGTTTTCATCACCATCTATTTCGTCACCATGCTGGGCGTCGTCGGCAGTTTCGACGCCACGCTGCTGCTGCCCTTCCTGGCTTGGCTGCTCGCCTATTTGCTGGCGCTGGCCTTCTTTGTGCCGCGTCTGGGCAAGGCGGCCGCTGCACAAGCCGACGCGCGCAGCCTGATGACCGGCCGCATCACCGACGCGTACACCAACATCAGCACCGTCAAGCTGTTTTCCCACAGCCACGGCGAGGCCGGTTTTGCGCGCAGCGCGATGCGCGAGTTCCTCACCACCGCCTACCGGCAGATGCGGCTGGTCAGCGGTTTCGAGGTGGTCAATCACGCGCTCAGCATGGGTTTGATTGCCAGCACAGCCGGCGCAGCGCTGTGGCTGTGGGCGCATGGCGAGGTCGGCATCGGCGCGGTGGCGGCCACCACCGCCATGGCCTTGCGGCTGAACGGCATTTCGCACTGGATCATGTGGGAGATGTCCAGCCTGTTCGAGCACATCGGCACGGTGCAGGACGGCATCAACACCTTGTCGCGGTCGATTTCCGTCAACGACAGCGCGGGCGCCCAGCCCTTGCAAGTGAGCCGTGGCGAGATCCGCTTTGAGCAGGTCAGCTTTGCCTACGGCAGCAAAGCGCCCGAGCAGCGGGTGCTGAAGGGGCTGAACCTGACCATCAAGCCGGGCGAAAAAATCGGTCTGGTGGGCCGCTCCGGGGCCGGCAAATCAACCTTGGTCAACCTGCTTTTGCGCCTGCACGACATCGAGCAGGGCCGCATCCTGATCGACGGGCAAGACATCGCCAGGGTCACGCAAGACAGCCTGCGCGCCCACGTCGGCATGGTGACGCAAGACACCTCACTGCTGCACCGCTCGGTGCGCGACAACCTGCGCTACGGCCGGCCCGACGCCAGCGATGCGCAAATGATTCACGCGGCCGAGCGCGCCGAAGCGCTGGAATTCATCTACCGGCTGACCGACCCGAAAGGGCGCAGCGGCTTTGATGCCCACGTGGGCGAGCGCGGCGTCAAGCTCAGCGGCGGCCAGCGCCAGCGGGTGGCGATTGCCCGCGTGATGTTGAAGGACGCGCCGATTTTGCTGCTCGACGAAGCGACCAGCGCGCTCGACTCCGAGGTGGAAGCGGCCATCCAGACCAGCCTGTACCGGCTGATGGAAGGCAAAACGGTGGTGGCCATCGCCCACCGACTCTCGACCATCGCCGCAATGGACCGGTTGATCGTGATGGAGGGCGGCGAAATCGCCGAACAAGGCGACCACGCCAGCTTGCTGGCCCAGGGCGGGCTATATGCGCGGCTGTGGGCCCACCAGAGCGGCGGATTTTTAGGCGAGGAAGTTTGAACCGTTTAGCCACGTAGGGCGGGTCGAGACCCGCGTCGTGCCGTGACAACAGAAGCCCATCTTGCGCCGGCTCTGTGGCTTGTCCCGATCGTGTGCCGGTCGCAAGATCCATCGCGGGTCTCGGCCCGCCCTACGAAAACTCCCACCCTCTGGGGTTTCGGCCGTTACAGGCTTGCCGATCGCCAGGGCTTGCGCCAGCACAAACAGATTGTCATCAAGCCGGCGCAAAATCTTGGGCATGACTGCACGAGATCAATCGCTGGGCGAAGAGATCGCCAACGCCATCAGCCACGGGCTGGGTTTTTTGCTGGCAGTGGCTTCGCTGCCGATTCTGAGTTACCAAGCGGCCCAGCAGGGCTCGACGCGCAACGTCGTGGCGGCCTGTGTGTTCTCGATCACGATGATGCTGCTCTATTTGGTCTCGACGCTGTATCACGCGGTGCCCGAGGGCCGCGCCAAGCTCTGGCTGAACCGCATGGATCACGCCGCCATTTACTTGTTCATCGCCGGCAGTTACACGCCGTTTGCCCTCGGTGTGCTGCATGGCGGCTGGGGCTGGATGCTGCTCGGGCTGGTCTGGACGATTGCGGCCTTCGGCGTCACCGCCAAGATGTTCAACCGGCTGCGCCATCCGCTCTGGTCGACTGGGCTTTATGTGGCGATGGGCTGGCTGGTCATCATCGCGCTGGGCCCGCTGGTCGGCCGCATGGCCCCGGCCGGCTTGGTGTGGTTGGTGGCCGGCGGCTTGGCCTACACGCTGGGGGCGGTGGTGTTCCTGCTCGACAGCCGCATCCGCTACGCCCATTTCGTCTGGCACTTGTTCGTGCTGACCGGCAGTGCTTGTCACTTTGCCGCCGCGCTTTGGTACGCCGCTTAATGGGGGGCTGACCCGCCACCCGCCACCCGGGCTTGCGCCCCGTGCGACCATGAGTTTCTTATCGTGAGAGAGGAAATTCATGGAACTCAGGCAACTCCGTTACTTCGTCCGCGCTGTCGAACTGGGCAGCATGGGCCGGGCGGCGGCGGAATTGGGCCTGGGCACCTCGGCGCTCAGCCAACAGATCAGCCGGCTCGAAAGCGAGCTTAGCGCCCGGCTGCTGCAGCGCACGACGACCGGCGTCATCCCCACCGAGGCGGGCGTGGCGTTTTGGCGGCAGGCGCAGTTGGCACTGCGGCATGTGGACGAAGCGGCGCGCTCGGCGCAGCAAGCGCGTTTGTCCGGCCATGTCAGCGTCGGCTTGGCGCCGTCGACCGCCTCGGTGCTGGCGCTGCCCTTCATGGCCGCTTTGCGCAGCCGCTATCCCGACATCCGCCTGCATCTGGTCGAAAGCCTGTCCGGCAATCTCGCCGCGATGCTGAACGCCAGGCAACTCGACTTGGCCGTGCTGTTCGAAACCGAGGCGGCCAAGCGCTGGAGCGTGACGCCGCTGCTCGACGAGCGCTTGTTCGTGGTCGGAGCGCCAGCGCTGGCCGGTATGCCGCGCGGCAAGCAGGTGCGGCTGCGTGAGCTGGGTGCGCTGCCGCTGATCATGCCCAGCGGCACCCATGGCCTGCGCGCCATCGTGGCGGCGGCCTTTGCCAAAGCCAAATGCCAGCCCAATATCGTCGCCGATATCGATGGCCTGGCCATTCTGATGGACGCCGTGCGCGCCGGACTGGCCGCGACGATCCAGCCCGGTGCGGCCACCTCGCGCCTGCCTGCCGATGTGGTCCGGTTGGTGCGGGTGGCCGATGCCGGCGTGCGGCGGCGCAACCAGCTGGCCAGTTTGTCCGACGACGAGCTGTCCCCCGCCGCGCTGGCCACACGAGTGGTGCTGACGGACGTGGTGCGCGAGCTGGTGGCCGCATCCCGCTGGGCCGGCGCAAGTCTTCACGATGCCTGAACAGGCCTTGCCTCGCTGGCCGCTACCGGCAGCACCGCAAAGTCCCTAAAGTCCCCTCTCGATAAGGGAGATAGCGATGGTGGACGTTTTGGTCATCGGCGGCGGCAACGCAGCACTGT
Source organism: Burkholderiales bacterium (assembly GCA_947450745.1). GTDB lineage: Bacteria > Pseudomonadota > Gammaproteobacteria > Burkholderiales > Burkholderiaceae_C > Paucibacter_A. The sequence goes on along the minus strand of CANFYD010000038.1, from coordinate 3,066 downwards.
GTGCCGCCCTGATGGCACGGGAAGCCGGGGCGTCGGTGCTGCTGCTGGAGGCGTCGCCGCGCGAGTGGCGGGGCGGCAACACGCAGCACACACGCAATTTGCGCTGCATGCACGACGCGCCTCAAGGCACGCTGGCAGGCACTTACTCCGAGGAGGAGTATTGGCGCGACCTGCTGCAAGTGACCGGCGGCCAGACCGACGAAGCACTGGCGCGCTTGGTGATTCGCGCTTCATCCACTTGCCGGCCCTGGATGGAAAAGCACGGCGTGCGCTTTCAGCCCTCGCTGTCGGGTGCCCTGCACACGGCGCGCACCAATGCATTTTTCATGGGCGGCGGCAAGGCGCTGGTGAATGCCTACTACCGCAGCGCCGAGCGTCTGGGCGTGCAGGTTCGCTACAACGCGCCGGTCGAGCGGGTGGAGCTGGGTGATGGTGGCCGTTTCATTGCGGCCTTCACTGGCACAGGCGCGCAGGCCGAGCGCATCGAGGCACGCGCCTGTGTGCTGGCCGCCGGTGGCTTTGAATCGAATCGCGAGTGGCTGCGCGAAGCCTGGGGGCAGAACGCGCTGGGTGAATATCCGTCCGACAACTTCTTGATCCGCGGCACCCGCTTCAACACGGGGACCTTGCTCAAGTACATGCTGGACGCCGGGGCCGACAGCATCGGCGAGCCCACGCAAGCGCATATGGTGGCGATTGACGCCCGCGCGCCGCTGTATGACGGCGGCATCTGCACGCGCATCGATTGCGTGTCGCTGGGCGTTGTCGTCAACGCTGAAGCCAAGCGCTTTTACGACGAGGGCGAGGATTTCTGGCCCAAGCGCTACGCGATCTGGGGCCGCCTGGTGGCGCAGCAGCCGGGTCAAGTCGCCTATTCGATCATCGATTCCAAGGCGCTCGGGCGTTTCATGCCGCCGGTGTTTCCCGGCACCCAGGCCGATTCGCTGGAAGCGCTGGCCGGCAAACTCGGCCTGGCCCCAGCGCAGTTCATGCAGACGCTGCAGGCCTACAACAGCGCTTGCCGCGTGGGCAATTTCGATCACACCGCGCTGGACGATTGCCATACCGACGGCCTGGCTCCGGCCAAAACCCATTGGGCCAGGCCGCTCGACACCGCGCCGTTCTACGGCTACGCCTTGCGGCCCGGTGTCACCTTCACCTACTTGGGCCTGAAGGTCGACGCGAGCGCGGCGGTGCGTTTCGGCGGCCGCGCCAGCCCCAATCTGTTCGTCGCCGGCGAGATGATGGCCGGCAATGTGCTCGGCAAGGGCTATACCGCCGGCGTCGGCATGTCGATTGGCACGGCGTTTGGCCGCATCGCGGGCAGCCAAGCCGCCGCCGCATCTCGCGTACCCGCAGCCGCAATGAAACAGGAATCCAGCCATGCAGCAGCTTGACGCTTTGGTGCGCGAGGCGGTGGCGCTCGGCACGCCCGCCGGTGGCACTTCCCGCGTGATTCCGATCAAGCTGCTGACGCCTGCCGAGGCCGAGGTCGACCGGGTCATGACGATCTGCAACTCCTGCCGCTACTGCGAGGGTTTTTGTGCCGTCTTTCCGGCCATGACCCGGCGCTTCGAGTTCGGCCAGGCCGACATCAATTACCTCGCCAATTTGTGCCACAACTGCGGGGCCTGCTTGCATGCCTGCCAATACGCCGCGCCGCATGAATTCGCCATCAACGTGCCGCAGGCGATGGCCAAGGTGCGCGTTGAAACCTACGTCAACTACGCGTGGCCGCCGGCTTTGGGAGCTCTTTACAAGCGCAACGGGCTGACGGTGGCACTGGCCTTGGCGGCCGGGCTGGCACTGTTCTTGATGCTTGCTGCGCTGTTGCAGGGCTCGCTGCTGCAAGCGCCTGCCGGGGGCAATTTCTATTCGGTGTTTCCGCACAACTTGATGGTCGGCCTGTTCGCGCCCATCTTTTTGTTTGCGGTGCTGGCGCTGAGTTTGGGCGTGCGCCGCTTCTGGCGCGACGTGACGCCGGGGTCGGGGTCAGCCTCTGCCGCTGCCATCGGCGATGCGGCGGACAAGGCCTTGCGCTTGAAGTTCCTGGACGGCGGCCATGGCGACGGCTGCAACGAGGCCGACGACGCCTTCACGTTGGCGCGGCGGCGCTACCACCACGCCACCTTTTACGGCTTCATGCTCTGCTTTGCCGCCACCAGCGTGGCCACGCTTTACCACTACCTGTTGGGCTGGGAAGCACCTTACGGCTACGCCAGCTTGCCCAAGCTCTTCGGCATCAGTGGCGGCGTGGCGATGTTGATCGGGACCACCGGCTTGCTGCACCTGAACCTGCGCCGCCATCCGCAGCACGGCGATGCCGCTCAACAACCGATGGACCGTGGTTTCATCGCCCTGCTGTTCCTGACGGCCTCGACCGGGTTGGCGCTGATGCTGGCGCGCGGCACGCCGGCGCTGACGCTGCTGTTGTGCATACATTTGGGTGTGGTGATGGCGCTCTTCGCCACCATGCCTTACGGGAAGTTTGCCCACGGCATTTTCAGAAGCGCTGCGCTGCTGAAATGGGCGATCGAAAAGCGCCAGCCGAATCCGGTACAAGCTGGCGCTGATTGAAGCCAGCGGCCCACGCGCAGCCGCGCAGTGGGCTGACATGTCGATAAAAACTACAAACTTGACACTCAAAGGACCTCGATGAACAAGCGCTTGAAACCTGAGAAACAAACGCCGGGCCGCCCCAAGTGTTTCTCCTCCCCCTCGGGGGGCCTGACGCGAAGCGGCAGGTCTGGGGGCGTACTGAAGTTGGCTGCGAGCCTGTCGCTGCTGCTGCCCATCACCTTCGCTTCGCTGCCGTCTGCTGCACAAGACATTCCGAAGAAGACCATCAATATGGTGGTCGGTTTTGCGGCCGGAGGAGCCGCCGATGCCGCCGCGCGGGTCATCGCGAAGAAGCTGCAGGAGAACATGGGGCAGATCGTGGTGGTCGACAACCGCGCAGGCGCGGGCGGCAACATCGCCCATCAGTTCGTCTCCAAAGCGGAGCCGGACGGCTCGACCCTATTGCTCGGCTCGATCGGCCCGCTGACGATTGCGCCTCATCTGATG
>CANFYD010000037.1 GCA_947450745.1 Burkholderiales bacterium | reverse complement strand
TGGTGGCCGTGGTGGCCGAGACGCGGGCGCAGGCCGAAGACGCGCTGCAATATCTGCAAGTCGAATGGGAGGCCCTGCCGGCCGCCACCGAGATGGAAACGGCGCTTGACCCGACCACGCCGTTGATCCACCCCGAACTGGGCGACAACCTCTGTTTCAGCCGCAGCCTGGACACCGGCGGCGTGGACGCTGCTTTTGCCGCTGCCGACGTGGTGGCCGAAGCGACCTTCAACTTCGGTCGCCACACCGGCGTGACGCTGGAGCCGCGCTGCCAGATTGCCGACTGGAACCCGGGCGAGCAGCGCCTGACCGTCTACCACTCGCAGCAGGCACCGCACATGATGCAGGACCTGTACGCCCGCCAGTTTGGCCTGGCCGAGACGTCGGTGCGCGTCATTTGCAAAGATGTCGGCGGCTCCTTCGGTATCAAGGTGCACGCCTATCCGGACGACTTTGCCACGGTGGCGCTGTCTATTCTGCTGAAGCGCCCGGTCAAGTTCGTGGCTGACCGCTTGGAGTCCTTCACCAGCGACATCCATGCGCGCGAGCACCGCATCAAAGGCCGCATCGCCGCCAACAAGGACGGCGACATCCTTGCCTTCGAGATCGAAGACCTCACCGGCATCGGCCCCTATTCGATGTTCCCGCGCACCAGTGCGATCGAGGGCAATCAGGTCGTCAACCTGACCGGCGGCCCGTATCGGCACAAGGAATATCGGGCCTCGCTGCAAGTGGTGTTCTTGAACAAGTCGCCCACCTGCCAGTACCGCGGCGTTGGCCACCCGATCGCCTGCGCGGTGACCGAAGGGCTGGTGGACTTGGCCGCCGCGCAGCTGAAGATGGACCCGCTGGCCTTCCGTCAGCGCAATGTGATCCGCGACGACGAATACCCGGCCACCGGTGCCTCGGGCATCAAGCTGGAAGTGTTGTCGCACCAGCAATGCCTGAGCCGGATGGAGGCGCTGATCGACTATCCGGCCTTGCGGGCCGAGCAAGCGCTGCTGCGCGAGCGCGGCATCTACCGCGGCATCGGCTTTGCGGCGTTGATCGAGCTGACCAATCCGGGGGCCGCTTTTTACGGCGTCGGCGGCGCGCGGATTGCCGCGCAAGACGGTGCCACGATGCGGCTGGAGCCGAGCGGTGCCGTCACCGTGCTGGTCAGCGTCGGCGAGCAAGGGCAGGGCGCGGAAGCCATCTTTGCGCAGATCGCGGCCGACGCGGTCGGCGTGGCGATGGCGCAGGTGCGCGTCATCACCGGTGACACCGACGTAACCCCGTATGGCGGCGGTACCTGGGCTTCACGCGGGGCCGGCATTGGCGGCGAAGCGGTGCTGCAAGCCGGCTTGGCGCTGCGCCAGAATATTTTGCAAGTGGCGGCGGTGATCTTGAGTCGCGAGGTGGCCGACTTGGCCTTGCGCCGCGATCAAGTCATTGACGCCGGCTCCAATGCTGAGCTGCTGACCTTGGCCGAACTGGGCCGCGTGGCTTACTTCCGGCCCGACACCTTGCCGGCCGGTTTCACGCCCGAGCTGATGGTGACGCGGCATTACGCACAGCGCGACTATCCCTTCATCTTCACCAACGGCGTGCAGGTGTCTTATGTGGAGGTGGATGTGGACACCGGCTTCGTCAAGCTGCTCAAACACTGGGCGGTGGAGGACTGCGGCCGCGTCATCAACCCGATGCTGGTGGATGAGCAGATGCGCGGTGCCATCGTGCAAGGCATTGGCGGCGCGCTGTTCGAAGAGTGTTTGTACGACGCCAGCGGCCAGTTGTTGAACGGCAGCATGGCCGACTATCTGGTGCCGATGGCCGGTGAGATGCCGGACATCGTCGTCGCCCATGTGCAGACCCCGACGGCCAGCTCCAAATTGGGGGCCAAAGGGGCCGGCGAGGCCGGCACGGCCGGTGCGCCTGCGGCGGTCATGAACGCGATCAACGACGCATTGCGCCCGCTCGGTGCCGCCGTCTTTTCTCAACCGTTCACGCCGGAGAAAATTTTGCGGGCGCTCGGTCGGGTGTCGTGAGCCATCAGCCTTGCAGGCGACTGCAAGGCTCAGCGCTTGATCAACCGCCGATGACGCCGCAGGCGACGCGGGCTCCGCCACCGCCCAGTGGTGCCGGGTGATCGGCATGGTTGTCGCCGCCGGCATGCACCATCAACGAGCGGTTGGCCACATCAGCCAACTTCAGCCGGGGTGCCAGCACCGGGTTGGTGGCGCTGCCTTCGGCCGTCACGTACAGCGGGGGCAGGTCGCCCAAATGGCCGTCGCCCCAGGGTTCGCCGTGGCGCTTGGTTCCCTGTGGGTCCAAGTGTCCGCCAGCCGCCAGTGCAGCCACCGGCGTACCGTCGCGCTCACCGGCGGCGCAGGACGGGTTTTCATGCACGTGAAAGCCGTGCAGGCCAGCCGGCAGGCCGGTCAGGTTCGGGTAAAAAACCAGGCCGTAGGGCGTTTCAACGATGCGCACCGTGCCAATTGCCGCGCCCACGCCTTTGGCGTCCGCGATGTTCAAGGTGGCCTTGGTTTCTGCCGCAAACCCGCTGCTCGCGGCGAGCAAACAGGTGATGAGAACGAGCTGACGCTTCATGAATGACTCCGGTAACGCTGTTTTGGAGTTGCGGATTGTGGCCCGGTCAATCAGTTTGCGTCGGCTTGACGGTGATTTGGACTGGGTCATGCGTTGGACCGGATTCCGGACCTGCACTTGATAGCAGAGTGGAGCGTTTGCCCATCTGCCCATCTGCCTATCTGCTCATCTGACCTTCTGTTCATTTGCCTGCTGTTCAGCGAGAGCTGCTTTACAGCAGCTTGGCAAAGAGGTGACGAGCCCTACCTCGGCACTGGTTGCAACGGTTGGGGCTGCTTCGTTCCCGACCTGACCCGGTTGGCCGCGCTTCCATGCGAGGAGGCCCGTCGAGGCGAAGTATATGCGATGCCTTCGCCTATCCCGGTCAAGCCGGGCTCAGAGCGCAATAGGCTGAGAACTTTTTACTGCGCGGCCGCCATGCGTCGTTGGCCGGGTGCTCGTAATCCTCACGTACCCAAAGTACGTTGCGGTTCCTGTGCTCCGTCCGCCTAGCCTACCGGCCGCTCGCTACAAAAGTTCTCAGCCTCTTAACGCAGCTGCAAATCGTCGTCACTGAAACGAATACCCAGCGGCTCGATCAACAGCTGTTTTTCACCTGCTTCGATCTGCCCGGCCACCCAGGCGTCGATGCCGCAGGCCTTGGCCACGGCCACCGTCTGCTCGGCTTGGTCGGCCGGCACAAAGATGGCGAAACCCGCACCCATATTGAGGGTCGAGTAGGCCTCGCGGTCGTCTTGCTGGGCAAGTTCTTGCATGAAGCGAAGTACCGGCGTGACCGGCGGCACGGTGTGGATCCGGTACGTGAACTGGCCCGGGTGGCGCAGCAGCTTGCGCCAGCCGTGGCCGGTGATGTTGGCGCAGTAATGCGGCGTGATGCCGGCCTTGTAAAGCGCTTCGGTCACTGGCGAATACAGCACCGTCGGGGCCAGCAGCGCCTCCCCGTAGCTCAGGCCCGGCGCGATCTCGGTCAGATAGCCGGCTGGCAAGCGCTCCAGCAGTTTGCGCGCCAAGCTCAGTCCGTTGGCGTGGATGCCGCTCGAAGCCAGCAGCACGATGGCATCGCCGACACCCAGTTTGTCGCCGACCGACAAGCGCTCTTTCGGGTTGATCAGGCCGGTGCAAGACGCAGCCAAATCGATGCGGCCGCTCTCGACGATGCCGGCCAGCGCCGGGGTTTCGCCGCCGCCCCAGGCTACCGAACAGGCGTCGCAAGCGCGCTTCCAGCCGTCCACCAGGCTTTGGGCCCGGCCGGTGTCGGCAAACCAATCCGAACCGCCGGCGGCCCAATAGGCTTGCACGATCAGCGGAGTGGCACCGACGGTGATCAAGTCGTTGACGGCCATCGCAATCGTGTCCTGCGCGATGCCGTCGTAGTAGTTTTTGCCCGTCAACTGGCGCATTTCATCGGCGACCAATGTTTTGGTGCCCAAGCACTCGACGATGGTGGCGATGTAGAACGGGCCGACGTCCACCACATAGGCCGATTCGCCCCGCGAGGCCAGCACTTCGGTGAAGCCGTGCCCTCCGAGGTGGGCACCGGTGGCGGCAGCGGCGCGTTGCGCCGTGACCTTCAATGGGTCGATCAAATCGTAATTGACACCGGCGGCGCTGTAGCTGAGGGTGTCGGGGGAGGAGGGTGCGTGCGTGCTCATGGGTCGGGATTATCGGTCAGCCGACCCCTTGCCCGGACGCGTGGATTTCCGGCCCGTAGAATCCCGTCCATGAGTTACCAGGTTCTCGCGCGCAAGTACCGTCCCCACAGCTTTGAAGAGTTGGTGGGTCAAGAGCATGTGGTGCAAGCGCTGGCCAATGCGCTGACGCAACAGCGCCTTCACCACGCGTATTTGTTCACCGGCACGCGCGGTGTGGGCAAGACGACGGTGTCGCGCATTCTGGCCAAGAGCCTGAACTGCACCGGGGCTGACGGGCAGGGCGGCATCACCGCCACACCGTGCGGCGTTTGCGATGCCTGCCGCGACATCGACGCCGGGCGCTTCGTCGATTACATCGAGCTGGATGCGGCCTCCAACCGCGGAGTGGAAGAAATCTCGCAGTTGCTGGATCAATCGGTCTACAAGCCGGTGATGGGGCGCTTCAAGGTCTACATGATCGACGAAGTCCACATGCTGTCGAACACCGCCTTCAACGCGATGCTGAAGACGCTGGAAGAGCCGCCCGATTATTTGAAGTTCGTGCTGGCTACCACTGACCCGCAGAAAGTGCCGGTCACCGTGTTGTCGCGCTGCTTGCAGTTCAATTTGCGGCCGATGGCGCCGCCGACGGTGCTGGCCCATTTGCGCCAGGTCTTGCAAGCTGAGAACGTGCCGGCTGATGCCGGTGCACTGCGTCTGCTGTCGCGTGCCGCGCGCGGGTCGATGCGTGATGCGCTGTCGCTGGCCGATCAGGCGATTGCTTTTGGTGCCGGTTCGTTGGTCGAAGACGGCGTGCGGCAAATGCTTGGCACGGTCGACCGTGGCCACATCGTGGCGATTCTGGATGCCTTGATTGCCGGCAGCGGCGCGGCGGTGGTGGCGCAGGCCGATGGCTTGCGCAGCCTCGGTTTGTCGGCCGCCGGCACGCTGGAAGATCTGGCTGGTCTGTTGCAGCAAATGGCAGTGGCTCAGGCAGCGCCCGGCGCGCTCGACGATCAAGACCCGGACACGGCGGAGGCCGAGCGTTTGGCCGGCCTGCTGCCTGCCGATGAAATTCAGCTGATGTACAGCATGGCTCTGCATGGCCGGGCCGAGCTGGCGCTGGCTCCGGATGAATACGCCGGGCTGGTGATGGTGCTGCTGCGCATGCTGAGCTTCCGCCCGGCGGGGGCTGCGGACCGGCAACCGGGCAAGCCGGTCGCCAATGTCGCGGCCAGCGCAGCGCGCCCACCGAACGCTGCGGCGGCAAAGGACTCAGCCGCCGCTGCTGAGCCTGCCCGCACGCCGCTACTTTCGACCCCAGCTTTGGTGGTTCCTGTTCCTACACTTGCCACAGCACCGCTAGCAGTGCCAGTTCCTGCCCCAGCCCTTGCTGTTGTTGCGGCTGTTGCAGCACCCGCACCGGAGCCGTTGCGCGTGGCCGAACCGGCCGGGCCGGTGTTTGCAGTTCCTGCAGTGGCTGCTGTTGCGGTATTGCCGAAGCGCCCCCAAGCCGTTGACCCCAGCGCCGGCCACAGTGCCCGGCTGCGGCCGCGTGCCGCAACGCCCAAGCCGGTTGTAGAAGACGATGTGCCGCCGTGGCTGGATGCCGCCCCCGCAGAACAGGATGAAGGCGCTTCTGCTTCTATGCGGTCTGGCGACGCATCGGATGGCTATGAGGCCGAGGCCGCCGCGGAAGACTTCACTTCGCCCGACGGCGGCCCACATGGAGCCAGCGCAGCCGAGAGCCGCGCTTACACCTCGACCGCCGGTACCGATGTGGCGCTGCAGCCAACAGCGCTGGGCGAGCGTTGGGCCGAGCAAGTGCAGGCCCTGGGCCTGACGGCGCTGACGCGCGAGTTGGCCATGCGGGCCGAGTGTGTCGGCGTTGAAGAGCAAGGTGATACCCTGCTGTGGCGTTTGCGGGTGGAGCGCGAATCGCTGCGCCAGCCGGCACTGAAAGACAAGCTGCAAGCCGCCCTGAGTGACACCTTGCAGCGCGCCGTGCTGATCGAGTTGGAAGCCGGTGTGGCGCACGACTCGCCCGGCTTGCGCGCCGCCGCACAAGTGCAGGCGCGCCAGCGTTCCGTGGAACAAATCGTGATCAAGGATCCGCTCGCGCAAGTGTTGCTGGCCCAATTCAAAACGGCCCGCATCGTGGCCGGATCAATCAAATCTCACTGAAATCAAGGAGTAAGTCAAATGATGAAGGGTCAACTCGCCGGCCTCATGAAGCAGGCACAAGCGATGCAGGACAACCTGAAAAAAGCTCAGGATGAACTGGCTCATGTCGAGGTGGAAGGCCAATCCGGCGCCGGTCTGGTGAAGGTCGTGATGACCTGCAAGAACGACGTCAAGCGCGTCACCATCGACCCCAGCCTGCTGGCCGATGACAAAGACATGCTGGAAGACTTGGTGGCTGCCGCCTTCAACGACGCGGTGCGCCGGGCCGAAGAAGTCAGCCAGCAAAAAATGGGCAAGCTGACCGCCGGCATGCCGATGCCTCCGGGCATGAAGTTCCCGTTCTGAGCTGAAATGATCTGATCGGTGACCGCTCTTGAACATCTGATCGAAGCGCTGCGGCGCTTGCCCGGCGTCGGTCAGAAGTCGGCTCAACGCATGGCCTATCACCTGTTGCAGCACGACCGCGACGGAGCCCGCAGACTGGCGGTGGCGCTGCAGGCTGCAGCCGAGAACATCGGCCATTGCCAGCGCTGCCACACCTTCAGCGACCGGCCGATCTGCGCCATTTGCGACGACGCCGGGCGTGACCCCAAGCTCTTGTGCGTGGTGGAAACGCCGGCCGATCAATCGGCGCTGGAGCGCACCAACTCTTACCGAGGCTATTACTTTGTGCTGCTGGGCCGCATCAGCCCGCTGGACGGCGTGGGCGCACGTGAAATCGGTGCGGCCGAGCTGCTGCTGCGGGCGGCGGAGAGCGGTGTCGAAGAAGTCATTCTGGCCTGCAGCTTTACCGCTGAAGGCGAGGCCACCGCGCACATCCTGGCCGAGGCGCTGCGCTCGCGCGGCATCAAATCAACCCGGCTGGCACGCGGCGTGCCGGTCGGCAGCGAGCTGGAATATGTTGATCTGGGCACCATTGCGCATGCGCTGGTGGACCGGCGCTGAGCCGTCGCTGAGCCGTCATCAAACTGCCTTTGACCGGTTTCTATCCAATTCCAAGACAAAGTCTCCCATGACCATCGCCTACTTTTGCATCATCGTTGCCTGCTTGCTGCCCGTTGTGTGCGCGGGCATCGCCAAGTCACGCGGGTTTGGCCGTTCGCGGCGCGAAGGTGGTTTTGACAATCATGACCCGCGTGCCTGGATGGCCAGTTTGTCGGGCTGGCAGGCCCGTGCCAATGCCGCTCAAGCGAACAGCTTCGAGGCCTTGCCCCTGTTCATCGCCGGCGTGCTGGTGGCGCATCAATTGCAGGCGCCGCAGGGCTGGGTCGACGGCTTGGCGCTCGGCTTCATCGCCGCCCGCGTGGCCTACATCGCTGTGTATCTGGCCGACTACGCCGCGCTGCGCTCGCTGATCTGGTTTGTCGGCGTGCTGTGTAGCGTGGCGTTGTTTTTCAGTGGGCGTTGAAGTGGGTCAGTCCACCGCCACTTTCACTGACTCCTAGGTGGCCTTCGCTGTTGACACTTCGTGCACCCCGCCGAGCTGACTTTGTCACTTGGTTTTGGTAAAACAATCTCGTCCTTTTTCAGAAAACCTATCGTGATCAGTTTCTGCACTGTCGTATTCATTCCCGCGCCCGCAGTTGGTACGGTCTGGCAGGTTCGCTGCGGCTTTGACGGAGCCTGCACGTGAGCGCCGCCTACCCTTGCCTGGTGGCGGATGTGGGCGGCACCAATGCCCGTTTCGCCTGGGTGGCCGCACCCGGCGCAGCACCCGCTCATGTGCGGGTGCTGCCGGTGGCGGCACATGCCGGCCCGGAGTTGGCGGTACGCGCTTATTTGCAGGAGTTGGCGCTGCTGCTGGGCGCCGATTTTGCCCAGCCGCGCAGCGCTGCGTTCGCGCTGGCGACCGCCTTGGAGGGAGACCTGATCGAGTTGACCAATGCCGATTGGCGCTTTTCACGTCAGCAATTGCAGCGGGCCCTGGGTCTGGACGTGCTGCTGGTCTTGAATGATTTCGAAGCGCTGGCTTTGTCTTTGCCTCGTTTGGGTGCAGAGCAACTGCGTTTGTGGGGCCCGGCGTTGACCTCGCCCACGGCACCACACACGCTGGCCGTGATTGGGCCGGGTACGGGCCTCGGCGTCGGTGGCGTGATGCTGACGAACCATGGCTGGGTGGCGCTGGCGGGTGAGGGCGGGCATGCGAGTTTGTCGGCGGCCGATCATTTCGAGGGCCAATTGCTGGACGTCGTGCGGCGCGACTACACCCATGTGTCGGCCGAGCGTTTGCTGTCCGGCATCGGTCTGCCGCTGCTGCACGCTTCTGTGGCGACGGTGCTGGGGCTGCAAGTCGAGACCCTGAAGTCGGAGCAAATTGTCGCGGCTGGGCTGACAGGTGCCGATGCGGTATGCGGCCGCACGCTCGACAGCTTTTGCGCCTTGCTCGGCAGCTTTGCCGGCAATGTGGCGTTGACGCTGGGCGCACGCGGTGGCGTCTACATCGGCGGCGGCATCGTGCCGCGCTTGGGCGAGCGCTTTTTTACCTCGCAGTTCCGTGAGCGCTTCGAGTCCAAAGGGCGTTTTCGCCCTTATCTGGAAGCCGTCCCCACCGCACTGATCACCGACACCCTGGCCGCGCTGAGCGGTGCCGCGCTGGCGCTGGAGCAGCACGGCACTTGACGACCTGACGTGACGTTAGGGGGTGGACTTGCGGCTGCTATTCGCTACATTGGCGCGGTTGGAGTGCAATCCGTGCTCCGTCGAGCGAGGAGTTTTCATGAAATTCAAGCCTACTGCCGAGGCTGCGGAAACGCCCTGTTGTTCGGCGTTTCCGCAGCCTCGGCCATGGTGGTTCAGAACATCGGGCCTGCCACGGTGACTTATGACGAGACGACCACGCTCGCATCGCTGTCGAGTTGGTCCAGTTCCGGCAGCAATTACAGTTTTGCTTGGACCATTCCCGACACCGCAGCGGTCGTCAGTTTTGGCACGCTGGCCACCACCTTGGTCAACCTGCCCTCGTTCACCCTGACGCCCAATATCGGCTGGGCGCTGAGCGGTGGCGTGACCGCCAGCTTGGGCAACTTGTCCTTTACCGAGGTGGGCGGAGCCGGTACCAGCATTGCCGCAGCCGCCAGCATCTCGGTCAACGGTGGGCCTGCCATGACGGCCGGCGGAATGGTTGCCGCGACGCCAACCGTGGTCACTTCCGGTGCCGTGCTGGGCTATTTTGGCGATTCGATGACCCTGCCCATTGGTGCGTTCAGCAGCTTGGCCGTCAGCAGTGCCAGCCTCACGCTGTCGGCCAACGGCGGTTCGTTCTCCAGCATCACATCGAACCCGCAGAACAAGCTGGAAATCAGCTTCACCGCGATGCCTGTACCGGAGCCCGAAACCTATGTGATGCTGCTTTCCGGCATTGCCGTGATTGGCTGGGTAGCGAAGCGCCGCCGGGTGATTTGACGCCGCACGCCATCGATTTGAAAAAGGGCCGTCGGCCCTTTTTTCATTCAAGACGGCCTGTGTTTGAGCTTCAAGTATTCACATCCACCACAACCCGGCCGCGCACTTGGCCGTCGAGCAAGGCTTGTGCGGTGGGGATGGCTTCAGCCAAGGTGATCTGGTGCGTGATCAGGCCCAGTTTGGTCAAATCCAGATCCTGGCCCAAGCGCTGCCAAGCGAGCAAGCGGTCGGGGCGTGGGCACATGACGCTGTCGACACCCGCCAACGTGACGCCGCGCAAGATGAAAGGCATCACCGTGGTGGGCAGATCAAAGCCGCCGGCCAAGCCGCAGGCCGCCACCACGCCGCGATACTTGAGGCTGGCGCAGATGTTGGCCAGCGTGTGGCTGCCGACGCTGTCCACCGCGCCCGCCCAGCGCTCTTTGGCCAACGGTTTGCCAGGGTTGGAGAATGCGGCGCGGTCCAGCACTTCGGTGGCTCCCAGTGTTTTCAGATACTCGGCCTCTTGCGCTCGGCCGGTCACAGCCACCACCGTGTAACCCAGCTTGGCCAGCAGCGTGATTGCCACGCTGCCCACGCCACCCGCTGCTCCGGTGACCAGAATTTCTCCGTCCGAAGGCTTCACGCCGTGGCGCTCCAGCGCCAGCACGCACAACATGGCGGTGTAGCCGGCGGTGCCCACCGCCATCGCCTGCGCGGGGGTGAAGGCGCTGGGCAAGGGCACCAGCCAGTCGCCATGCAAGCGGGCCTTTTGTGCCAAGCCGCCCCAATGCGTTTCGCCGACGCCCCAACCGTTCAACACCACCGCGTCGCCGACTTTGTAGTCGGCATGCGCGCTGGCTTCGACCGTGCCGACCAAATCGATGCCAGGCACCATCGGGAACTTGCGTACGACCGGTGATTTGCCGGTGAGGGCCAAGCCGTCCTTGTAGTTCAGCGTGGAATGCGACACCTTGACGGTTACGCCGCCGATCGGCACTTCGGGCAACTGCGCGTCGTCCAGGTTTTGAACGCTGGCACGATAACCGGCTTCGTCCTTTTCAATCAGGATGGCTTTGAACATGGGATTCCTTTGTTTTGCTGATACTGGATTCTCGGAGATCGCGCTTGGCCTTGGCTCGGTGCTGGGCAATGCCTTGGCCGTGCTTTGGCCATGTTTCGGCGATGTTTCGGGTGAGCCGCCTTGTCAAGCCGGCTTCAAGCGTTCACGCACCACCGTCACCGTGCAGTCGGACTGCGTCACCACTTGGGCCGACACGCTGCCCAAGTAGCGGCGCAGGGCCGACGCGCCGCGCGCACCCATGATGATGTGGTCGGCGCCGCTCTTGGCGGCGAAGTCGATGATGGCGTTGGCAGCGTCCGGCGCTTCCAGCACATGAAAGGTCAGGCGGCCGTCCGCCAGATTGAGCTCCCGGCTGATCGGCCTGGCCCAGTGCTTCAGTTCGATCAACTGTTTGACGTGCAGGCTCTGGCCCTCCCGGTCGGTCAGGGAGTCCATGCCGATACGGTTGGTTTTCATCACGCTGACGCAGGCCAGTCTGGCGCTCGGTTCGGTCTGCACGATGCGGCGCACGGTTTCGCGCAGTTGTTCCAGTAGGGCCGGCGTGGCGTTTTCAATGTCTACCGCCGCCATGATGATGGGGCTGCGCGCCAGTTGCTCGCCCACCGTCACCTGCCGCAACGGCTCGGCCCCGACGGCAAAAAACCAGCGTTTCAGCGTCTTGATGGTGCCGCTGGTCTGCAGCCGCTCGGCCCGTTTGGTCAGCACCACGCCTTCGGGGCTTTGCAGGTCCAGTGCCAGTTGGGCGGCGCTTTGGTAGCGGCGTTCGGCCTTGACCTCCAGGCAATGCAGCACCACTTCTTGAAACCAGGGCGGTAATTCGGGATCGATGGCGCGCGGCGGCACCGGGTCGACAAACAGGCGGCGGCGCAGGCCACGCACTGACGTGGGTTGCCCGAAGGGCCGCTCGCCGGTGGCCAAGTGATAGAGCATGACGCCCAGGGCGAACAGGTCGCTGCGCGGGTCGTTGCGCACGAACTGCACCTGCTCCGGCGACATATACGGGCCGGTGCCCATGGGCAGGGAGAACTCTTCTTCCAGCAGGTCCGGCAGATGGTCATGACGAGAGAGGCCGAAATCGACCAGCACCGCCAAGCCGTCGGGCCGGAACATGATGTTGCTGGGCTTGATGTCCAGATGCACGACATGCTGGCGATGCAGTTCCTGCAAGGCCAGGGCCACCTTGATGCCTATCGTCACCACTTCGGCCAGCGGCAGCGGGGCTTCGTCCAAGCGCGGCCGCAGCGACGGGCCTTCGACCCGCTCCATCACGATATAAGCCTGGCGCGTCCAGTCGCCACGGGCCACGTACTTGGGCACATGCGGGCCCTTCAGCGCCGGCATCAGCATCTGCTCGACCTCGAAGCCGACGATGGTGGCCGGGTCTTCGCCGCCCTTGATGCGCGGCACTTTCATGATCAGCGCAAAGTCCTCACCGTCCAGCGGCTCCAGTCGGGTGACACCCCA
Source organism: Burkholderiales bacterium (assembly GCA_947450745.1). Classification (GTDB taxonomy): domain Bacteria; phylum Pseudomonadota; class Gammaproteobacteria; order Burkholderiales; family Burkholderiaceae_C; genus Paucibacter_A. The sequence goes on along the minus strand of CANFYD010000037.1, from coordinate 1,727 downwards.
CAAATTGGCCATGCCGCCTTGGTGCAAGCGCTCGTCCAAGCGGAAACCGTCCAGCACCAAGCCGGGTTCCAGATTACCGATCGGGGGCAGGGTGCTGGCAGGGCCGGCTGCAGTGTGTGGCATGGGCGTTTCCCTTTGATTTCCCTGGATTCCCTTGAGTCCCCTGGTCGGGGATCGCTTGGCGTGCTGCTGAGAAGGCGGCTTTGGCGACGCTTATTCGCCGACAGCCAAACGCTGTGCCAGACGCTCGGGCAGACCGGCGGCGCGAATGCGGTCACCGGCAGCGTCAAAGTCATACGGCACGCGCTGAAACGTCAGCTCGCCGGCCTCGGTGTCGAAGGTGGCATAGCAGGCGGCCGGGTTGCCGTCGCGCGGCTGCCCGCAGGAGCCGGGGATGGCCAGCCATTGGCGGTTGGGCAGCAGCGGAATGGGCACGCCGGCCGCCGGTGTGAATTCGCCCGCCTTGCCGATGCTGGACAGGTGGTAGAGCATCGGCTCGTGCATGTGGCCGCAAAAGGTGTAGCGGCAGTCGGTGGCATGCAAGCTGCGCATCGCTTCCAGCCGGCCTTGGATGTATTCCCAGCGTGGCGGATCAAAGGCGTTGGCATGCACGTAGAGCCGATCTTGCTGCACCACCTGCATCGGCAGGCCGGCCAGGAAGGCGAGTTGTTCGGGGTTCAACTGCGCCCGCGTCCAATTGATCGCTTCGCGAGCGTCATCGCGCATGCCGGGGCCGGCTCCGTTGACCACCGCGCTGTCGTGGTTGCCCATCACCGCCGCAGCACCTTGGCTGACCAAGTCGCGTACCTGATCGACCACCCAGGCCGGGTCGCCGCCGTAGCCGACAAAATCGCCGAGCAAGGCGTAGTTCTCGGCACCCTGAGCGCGGGCATGGGCCAGCACCGCCGTGAAGGCTTCGCGGTTGGCATGCAAATCGGTGATCAAAGCTATTTTCATATGCGGCGGAGCATGCCACGCTTGGCTGACATTGGCCTGATCTGACGCACGACGGCGTGGCTTCAAAACCTCGCTGGCACAGTCACAATCTGGCATCTACCCCGCACCCCTTCCCGATGCCTTTGCTGCTTGCTGCGCCATGAAATTGCCCGTCGCCCCGTTTGTCTGCAGCTGTCTGGCCCTGGCCTTGCTGCACCCCGTGCCTGCGGCGGCTGGCTGCACACGCGACATCCAGGTGCCGGTGGCCCCGATCGGCCTGTCGGTGGCGGTAGCGGTCAATGGCGGTGTCGAGTCGATCAACGGGGTTTATCCGGATCTGCTGCGCAAGCTGTTCGCCCGCGAGGTCTGCAAATTGCAGTTTTCGGTGGTGCCGCGCGCTCGCCTTGAGGCGATGTTCGAGGCCGGCAAAGCCGACTTGCTGGTGCCGGCAACTCGCACGCCCCGGCGCGATCTGTTCGGTGACTTTGTACCCATGGTCAGCAGCCGGGCCTTGCTGATTTCCATCAACCCGGAGCGCCCGCCGGTGCGCAGTCTGGCCGAGCTGCTGGAGCGCACCGAATTGCGCGTGGCACTGGTGCGGGGCTACGACTACGGTGAGGTGTACCAAGGCCTGATCAAGACGCTCAGCGAACAGGGCCGCTTGCAATTGACGGTCGATCCGGTGTCGGTCGCTCGCATGCTGGACGGCGGCATGGTCGATCTGACGCTGATGGCACCGTCCATCTTCATCGGTGCGCTGCAGGGCGATGTGCGGGTGAAGTCGCTGCTCA
>CANFYD010000036.1 GCA_947450745.1 Burkholderiales bacterium | reverse complement strand
CCACTTGTAATAGTCGGGCTTGCAGGTGGCGACCTCGCGCGACCAGTCGATGGCCAGGCCCATCGCCTCCATCTGCTGCTTCATGTGGGCGATGTTGTCGTAGGTCCACTGGGCGGGCGGCACCTTGTTCTTCATCGCGGCGTTCTCGGCCGGCAGGCCGAAGGCATCCCAGCCCATGGGCATCAAGACGTTGTAGCCCTGCATGCGCAGCTGGCGCGCCAGCATGTCGTTGATCGTGTAGTTGCGCACATGGCCCATGTGCAGCTTGCCGCTCGGGTAGGGCAGCATCGAGCAGGCGTAGAACTTCGGCTTGCTGTTGTCTTCGACCACGCGGTAGGCATCGCGCGCCTGCCAGTGGTGGCGCGCTGCTTGTTCGACTTCGGCGGGGGAGTACTTTTCGTTCATAGTGGGGCGAGGCCAATGGGGCAAGGCAAATGGGGCAAGGCAAAAAGCCTGAGCGCAGAGCGCCGATTGTAAAAGTCGAAATTCGTCGGCTTGGGGTGACTGACGTTACGGCGGTGCGTCGGTGACGAAGGCGATGCGGCTCAGCCCAGCGGCCTGCACCCAGCCGATCACTTCCGCCACTTGGCCGTAAGCCACGGTCTTGTCGGCGCGCAATTGCACTTCCAGCGCCGGGTTGGCGCGCGCCAAGCCGGCGATGCGTTGTTGCAGCGCGGGGGCGTCCAGCGTTTCATCGCCGAGGTGCAGTTGGCCGTCGGGGGTGATGGCCAGAGCAATGAATTGCGGCGCGTCGGACGGCGTGGCGGCCGCACTGCTTGGCAGATCCAGCCGCAGCGAGGAGGTCATCAACGGCGCGGCGATCATGAAGATCACCAGCAACACCAGCATCACGTCGATCAACGGCGTCATATTGATCTCGCCCATCGGTTTGGGCTGAGGGCTGCGCTGGAGTCGGCCGAATGACATAGGAGTGGGGCGGCGGCTCAGTCGTGGTCCAGCATTTCGCGCAGGTCGTGGGCAAAGCCTTCCAGCTCGGCCTCGCAACTGCCCACTTGCTTGCCGAAGATGTTGTAGGCCAGCACGGCCGGAATGGCGACGGCCAAGCCGGCGGCTGTCATGATCAAGGCTTCACCGACCGGGCCGGCGACCTTTTCCATCGTGATATTGCCACCCAGCGAGATGCTCGCCAGCGCGTGGTAGATGCCCCAGACGGTACCGAACAGGCCGACAAAAGGGGCGGTGCTGCCGATCGAGGCGAGCAGCACTTGACCGAACTGCAGCCGTTGCGAGACTTGGTGCAGCGCATCGCGCAGCCGTCGGGTCAGCCGCGACTCGCGTTTGCCGGAGGCTTCCAGCGTGCCTGTTTGCGTGTGGGCGGTGGCCGAATCCAGCAAGGGCAGCAGCAGGCCTTCGGTATCGAAATTTTCCAGCGCGCTGCGTCCAGAGCTCAGCTCAGCGGCGGCCCAAAAGGCCGGCATCGCACGCAGCAAGCTGCGGCGCGCGCGCTGCAGCAACCAACTCTTCCAGAGAATCAAGACCCAGGCGCTGAGCGACATCAGCAGCAAGAGCAGCGCCACCGTCCGGGTCACCGCATCGCTGGCGACCCAAAATTCGGCGAAACCTGTCATCAACTGAAGCCCAGCACGTCGTTCATGTCGTACAGGCCGGCCGGCTGCGCGGCCAGGAAGCGTGCGGCGCGCAAGCTGCCCTGTGCGTAGGTGACGCGGCTGCTGGATTTGTGGCTGATCTCGATGCGCTCGCCGGTGCCGGCAAACAGCACCGTGTGGTCTCCGACGATGTCGCCGCCACGGATGGTGGCAAAACCGATGGTGCTGGGGTCGCGCTCGCCGGTCACGCCTTCACGGCCGTAGACGGCGCAGGCCTTCAGGTCGCGGCCCAGTGCGGCGGCCACCACTTCGCCCATTTGCAGCGCGGTGCCGCTGGGTGCATCGATCTTGTGGCGGTGGTGGGCCTCGATGATTTCGATGTCGTAGCCTTCACTGAGGCCGCGCGCCGCCATGTCCAGCAAGCGCAGCACGACGTTGACGCCGACGCTCATGTTCGGTGCCATCATGATGGCGATGTGCTCGGCGTGGGCTCCGATGCGGGCCTTTTGCGCGGCGTCAAAACCGGTCGTGCCGATGACTGCCTTGACACCCAGCTCTCGGCAGACGGCCAAGTGAGCCAGCGTGCCTTCGGGGCGGGTGAAGTCGATCAGCACGTCGGCACCGCTGAGCGCCTGCTGCAGGTCGGCGCTGATCAGCACGCCGCTGGCATGGCCCAAAAAGGCGCTGGCATCTTGGCCCAGCGCCGGGCTGCCAGGCAGGTCAAGGGCGCCGCTCAAGCAGCAGTCCGGGGCGGCCATCACCGCTTCGATCAACATCCGGCCCATGCGGCCGGAGCTGCCGGCAATCGCCACCCGCAGCGGCGTGGTTGAAGCCACGGCTACCGTCACAGCGGAGCCTCCAGCGGCGGATACAAGCGCACCGCGCCGAAGGCTTCAGCGGCGGGGACTTCCAGCTTGGGCGGGATCGGCAGCGCCCGGCGCTCGGCATCGCTGAGTTCCAGCTTCGGCTTGTCGTCGCGGGCTTTGCGGGTGTTGATCGATGCGACGAAGTCTTTCTCGTTCGGCAGGTCGGTCGGCACGTCGAGGGAGACCAGCTTGTCGCCATCAAACCAGGCCACCACCATGCTCTGCTGCGGCTCGGCACCGGGGCGGCGGATGGTGAAGACATAGTCCCAGCGGTTGTCGTGGAACAGGTCGGTCAGCAGCGGCGAGCCGAGCAGATCACGCACTTGGGCGCGCGGCATGCCGGGCTTGACGCGCGCCACCAACTCGGTGGTCAGCACATTGCCCTGCACCACTTCGACGCGGTAGGGCGTCAGCAACCCGAGCAACTTGCTGTTGTCCAGGCTTTTGGTGGGGGAGCTGGAACAAGCGCTGAGCGCTACAGCCACTATCGTCAAGGTCAAACGAGCAAAGGGGAGAGTTCGAAAGTTCATGCGCATGACTTGGGTCTGTAGGGGCTTGGGGCTTGGCGGCACCCTGAGCTGGCTATGATCGGCCCATTCTAGCGGCAGGCCCATGGTGGGCTACGCCCGCACCAAGCAGCCATGAACCGGACCGAAGAGATCAAGAACAGCGGCCTGAAGGCCACCTTGCCGCGCATCAAGATTCTGGAGATTTTTCAGAACACGCGGCAGCGCCACATGACGGCCGAGGACGTTTACAAAGCCTTGCTGGTCGAGGACGCCGACATCGGTCTGGCCACCGTCTACCGCGTGCTGACCCAGTTCGAGCAGGCCGGTTTGCTGTCGCGCAACCATTTTGAATCAGGCAAGTCGGTGTTCGAGCTCAATGAGGGCCAGCACCATGACCACTTGGTCTGCCTGACCTGCGGCCGCGTCGAGGAGTTCTTTGACCCCCAGATCGAGGAGCGTCAACACGCGATTGCGGCGGACCGGGGCTTCGAGTTGCAAGAACATTCGCTGGCGCTGTACGCCGCTTGCATCAAAAAAGATTGCCCGAACAAGGCCGGCTGACCCAACGCTCAATCGTCGTTCAACTGGCCTTTTTCAATCGCGCGCTGGTGGCGCTCGACAAATTCGCGGTAGGTGTCGATGCCGCGTAATTGCAGGATGGTGTTGCGCACTGCCGCCTCCACCAGCACCGCCAAGTTGCGCCCGGCATCCACGGCGATGACGACCTTGCGCATCGGCAAGCCCAGCACTTCTTCGTACAGCGGCTCGTAGGGCAGGCGCTCAAAATCGCGCTCCATCGTTTCCTTGCGCACCAAGTGGACGATCAGCTTGAGGCGCATCTTGCGGCGCACCGCAGTTTCACCAAAGATGGCGCGAATGTCGAGCAGGCCGATGCCGCGCACTTCGAGCAGGTTCAGCAGCAGTTCCGGGCAGCGGCCCTCGATGGCGGTTTGCGAGATCAGGAACAGATCGACCGCGTCATCGGCCACCAAGCCGTGTCCGCGAGAAATCAGCTCCAGGCCCAACTCGCTCTTGCCCAGGCCCGACTCACCGGTCAACAGCACGCCCAACCCCAAGATGTCCATGAAGACGCCGTGGCGAGTGGTGCGCATGGCAAACAAATGGGCCAGGTAGGTGCGCACCACGTCGATCACATGACCGGCCGATTCTGAGGTTGCAAACAGCGGAATCTCCGCACGGTCGCACATGGCCACAAGGCGGTCTGGCGGCGCTTGGCCGTCGGCCACGATGATGACCGGCGGTTCCAGCGTGACGATGCGTGAAATGCGCCGTTCTTGTATCTCGGCCGAGACTTGGCTCAGGTAGGCGACTTCGCGGCGGCCGACGATCTGCACCCGATAAGGGTGGATGTAGTTGAGATAGCCGACCAGGTCGGCGGCCGATTGGGCGTCTCGCACCGCCGCTTCATCGAAGCGACGTTCTGGGTGGGCATGACCGGCAATCCATTCCCAGTGCAAAGCTTCACGGTGTTCGTCAAAGAGCCTGTCGGCACTGATCGAGGTGGGTTTCACTGAGGAAGGCGCGCTCGCTGTGTGATTGTGGGGACGGGATAGCGAACGTCAGGCGACCGATTTGAGCGGTTCCCACTCGGTGATCAAGCGGTGCAGCACGGTCGCTTCACCCTCGGTCTTGAGGCGCTCACGCAGGTCGCGGTCAGACAGCATTTCAGCGATTTCCGACAGGATCTCCAAATGCCGCTGCGTGGCGGCCTCGGGCACCAGCAGGAAGATCAGCAGACTGACCGGCTCGTCATCCGGCGCGTCAAAGCCGATCGCTTGCTGCACGCGCAAGACGGCAGCGAGCGGGTTTTTCAAGCCTTTGATGCGGCCGTGCGGTATAGCCACCCCGTGGCCGAGGCCGGTGGAGCCCAGGCGTTCGCGCGCAAAGAGGTTGTCTGCAACCAGAGCGCGGGAGATCGAGTGGTTGTTTTCGAACAGCAGACCGGCCTGTTCAAACACACGCTTCTTGCTGGAAGCGTCCACATCCACCAGCACATTGCTGGAGGGAAGGATTGCGGCGAGTCGGTTCATTGATTCACAGCGACGATCGTGACTTGTAATCTCGATCGGGACGCTAGGTCGGTGTATGAGTGGGGAATTATAGAAAGCTACTGAGCGACTGGTGTTTTTCGGCCTCAAGCCCTGTGCACAAATCCATAAATTGCGGCGGTGCAACAACAGCTGGTGTGTGTACAGATGCCCCGGCAAGTCAGCTGATGAAGCGAGCAGCAAAAAGGCGACCCGGAGGTCGCCTCGACAAGGCGGCGGACGGCGCTGTCACCGTCCGGCGGGTTCAGGGGGCTGCGATATCCAGACGTTTGGCGGAAGCGTGGTGATGATCCTGCAAACGGTCTTTGTGGCGGCAGACCTGGCGGTCCAGTTTGTCCATCAGTTGATCAATGGCGGCGTAAAGATCTTCGGCCGATTGCTCGACGAAGATGTCGCGGCCCTTGACGTGGACGGTGACTTCGGCCTTTTGCCGGCGTTCCTTTTCCTTTTGCTTCTCCACCGTGAGCAAGACGTTGATGTCAACGACTTGGTCAAAATGGCGGGTCACCCTGTCGAGCTTGGTGAGCACGTACTCACGAAGCGCCGGCGTTACTTCCAAATGGTGGCCACTGATAGTCAAGTTCATAAAACCTCCTTTTCATAGAGGGTAGGACGAAGAATCGAGAAGAAACCAAAGAACGATGTTGGGGTATTGCTGGGTCGCTGTTGGGGGGCTCAAGTGGTGAATCGACGGACTCAGTTTGCTTCAAGTACTCGTATGTGACAAGTCTTTTACAGCTCCACTCTGGGTACTGAGCCGTTCGGTACGGGCTCGTCAGGGCTGAAGCGTGACAAATTGCACGGCCTGAAGCGCTTGCGGAGGCTGTGAACCGGCCCGCGTGACGGTCTTGTGGCGATGTGATAATCCGGGCTCCTAAGCCACGGAGCCTTTCTTGGACAGTGCCCACTGCCGGTGACCGTCCACTCCCTTGCCACACGCGGCCTGCTGAGCAACAACGCTCAGCCCGCCGCAGCGAGTCCGGAGTGAGAGGGTGAGAACTTTTTACTGCGCGGCCGCCATGCGTCGTTGGCTGGGTGCTCGGAATCCTCACGTACCTGGAGTACGTTGCGGTTCCTGCGCCCCCCGCCCAAGCCTGACAGCCGCTCGCTACAAAAGCTCTCACCCTCTGAGACGGGTGCACCTTCCCCATCCACCACCGGACGGCAACCGCCAGTCCAGCCCATAAACGGCGCTGCTGCGCTGGAGATTCTTCGCATGCTGAATGTGTTCACGTTGGACAACGGCCGCCTCAAGGGCGGGCTGTTCCAGGAGGAAATTGAATCCGCCGAGGACTTGGCGCTGTCACGGCCGATCTGGGTCGATCTGGAAATGCCCAGCGTCCAGGAAAAGGGCTGGATCCACGACCGCTTTGGCCTGACCATCCCCGAGGACATCGTCGATGAGGACTTGGAAGAGTCCGCGCGCTTCTACGAGGAAGACAACGGCGAGCTGCATATCCGCTCCGACTTTTTGATCGACGACGATGAAAAACCGCGCAACGTGCGGGTCGCTTTCATCCTCCACAACAACGTGCTGTTCTCGATCCACAACGAGGACTTGCCGGTGTTCCGGCTGTTGCGCTTGCGGGCGCGGCGCATTCCGGCGCTGATCGAAGACGCCAAGGACGTCTTGCTCAAGCTCTACGACGCCGACGCCGAGTATTCGGCCGACATCCTGGAGCGCATCTACGACAACCTCGAAAAAGTCAGCGCCCGTGTGCTCAAGAGCGATGTCAACGACGCCGAAGCGGGCGTGGTGCTGTCGGCAATTGCCCGCGAGGAAGACTTGAACGGGCGCATCCGTCGCAATGTGATGGATACCCGGCGGGCGCTCAGTTTCATGATGCGCAGCCGCATGTTGAATGCCGAGCAATTCGAGGAGTCGCGGCAGATTCTGCGCGACATCGATTCACTCGATTCGCACACCGCCTTCCTGTTCGACAAGATCAACTTCTTGATGGACGCCACCGTCGGCTTCATCAACATCAACCAGAACAAGATCATCAAGATCTTCTCGGTGGCCAGCGTGGCGCTGCTGCCGCCGACGCTGATCGCCAGCATCTACGGCATGAACTTCCGGCACATGCCCGAGCTGGAACAGACCTGGGGCTATCCGTTTGCGCTGGCGCTGATGGCCGCCTCAGTCGCCGCGCCCTTCATCTATTTCCGCCGCAAAGGCTGGTTGCGCTGAGAGGCTGAGAACTTTTTACTGCGCGGCCGCCATGCGTCGTTAGTCGGATGCTCGGAATCCTCACGTACATGGAGTACGTTGCGGTTCCTGTGCTCCTCCTGCCTAGTGTCGTGTCAAGCGCCATCTGTCGCCGCCCACTTGCACTCGCCGCACATGGCGTTGTTGCAAGTCTTGCCCATGCACTGGGCATGGGCTGCGGCTCGCGCCTAGCCCTGTACGCCTATGGCGGCGCGGTCATGCGACATCTGACGCTTGACACGACACTAGCCTGACGACCGCTCGCTACAAAAGCTCCCACCCTCTGCCCTCACGCCCTCTCGCCCTTCAAGCTCGCAATTTCCGCTTGATCCAGCGCAGCAGGCCGCCCAGCAGGGGCAGTTTCTCGTACAGCTCTTCGGCCGCATCCCAGTAATCGCGGTGGTAGGCGACGCGGCCGTCGGGGGCGAAGCGCAAATGGCTGCTGCCGTGGATGCGCCGCTCCAGCGTTTGGCCGCGCATGCGGAAGCAAAAATCCCAGGTCAGAAAGCCTTGGCTGTCTTGCAGCAGGGCGTCCAGGATCAGAAAGCGCGGTTGCTCCAGCGTGCTGAACATGTGGGCAAACACGCGCTGCACGCCGGCCAGGTCGTGCACCTCGTTGAACGTGTCTCTGAAGTAGGCCTGCTCGGTGTAGAACTCACCCATCCGCGCCACATCGGCGGGCTTCAATTGCTCGAACAACTGAATCACCGCCGCCATGCGCGGGTCGGGGTGCGCGCTCACAGCCCGGTCGCCTTTTGGACGGCGCGAAAGTACAGGCCGTGCCCCAGATGGCGCAGCAGTTTCAGCCACAGCGTGAAGCGCTTCGGGAAGTGGATTTCAAACTCGCCCCGCTGCCAGCCCTTGATCATTTCCTGCGCGGCCTGCTCAGGGCTCAGCAAGGCCGGCATGTTGAAGTCATTCTGGGCCGTCAGCGGGGTCGCCACAAAGCCCGGATGGATGACCGACACGCCGATGCGTTCGGGCGACAAATCAAGATAAAGCGCCTCGGCCAGATGACTCAACGCGGCTTTTGACGGGCCGTAGGCCAGCGATTTAGGCAGGCCGCGGTAACCGGCCACGCTCGACACCAAGCTGATGTGGCCGGCCGCTTGCCCCCTGCCGTCTTGCGCTTGGCGCAGCAATTGCGGCAGCAGCGCGTCGAGCAGGTTCAGCGCGCCGACATAGTTGATGTCCAGATGGCGCTTGGCTTCGACCAGCGAGAACTGCTGGGCCCGCATCGGCTTGTAATAGCCGGCGCAATACAGGCAAAGATCGACGCGGCCGTGGCTGGCGATGATCTGTTGCAAGGCCTGTTGCAGCGACTCGGGCTCCAGCACATCGAGCGCCAGCGCGCGTGCACCCGGATGCTCATCGACAAAAGCCTCCAGCAAATCGAGTTGCCGGGCCGACACGATGACACGCGCGCCCGCTTGGTGGAGCGCATGCGCGACCGCGCGGCCGATGCCGCTGGACGCGCCGACCAGCCAGACCGTGCAGCCCTGCCAGGTCTTGATTTTCGGATTCAGTGCCATGGCCGCTCAGAGTTTCTGGAACGACAGGGTGACTTCCCCCAGGCCGAAGCCGAATTTGCTCATCTTGGCCTTGTTCAACATGATCCGCTCGTCGACCAGATACATCCAGTCGTCAAAGTTGACCTCGTAGACGCTGCCGTCGACCGGCAGTTTCAAGGTGTAGGCCCAGCGAAAGGCGTTGCCTGCGGCCTGACCCTGCGCTTCACCGAGCACGTCGCCGGCGGTGCCGCTGTAGCGGCCGTCGCCCAGGTAGCGCAGCGTCCAGACGCGCCGTTCCTTGGCCCCGTCGCTGTACTCGAAGTCTTCTTCCAGCACGCCGACATCGCCCGTCCACGTGCCTTTCAGCTTGACGATGAAGCGGCGCACCACCCGCCCGCCACGGTCGGTGAACAGGCCATGCGCCAGCAGCGGGCCGTTGAAGTAGGTGCGCAAGTCCAGCGTCGGCGTTTCTTTCGCGTAGTCGCCGGGCACCGGTGCGCTGGCGCAACCGGTCAGGACAAGGGCGCTGGCGCCGAGCAGGGCGGTACGGCGGGTCAGGGTGGCATTCATGAAGTTTCCTTGAAGGCTGGATCCAGGGCGGAATGGCGAATCCAGAAGAGATAGAGCAGCCCGGCAGCCGCCAGTTTGAGCAGGCAGGGCAGCAGGCAATAAGCCAGGGTCAAGGCTTGCAAGGCCGCGTCGTCACGGCGGCCGGGCGCGTAGCCCAACCATTGCAGCAGCGGCAGGCCCAAACCGGCGGCCAAGGCCAGATTGAGTTTGTTGGCGGCGTTCCACCAGCCAAAAAATGCACCCTCGGCGCGGCCGGACAGGCCGGCTTGTTGAATCACCCGCGTCAGCATCGCGCCGGGAATGGCCAGATCGGCCCCCAATGCAATGCCGCTGGCCAGGCAGACCAGCGCAAAGCCGGTGCTGTCGCCGCTGCCCAAGCCTGCAGCCCAGGCAAACGCCGATACCGCCAACAACATCGACAAGCCCCAGGCACGCGCCTGCCCGACGCGGGCCACCACGCGCAGCCACAGCGGCAGCGAGAGGGCTGCGGCGATGAAATAGGCGGCCAGGTAGAGGCCTTCGGCCTGCGGCGTCTGCAAGCGGTCACGTACGAAAAACAGCAGCAGCGTGGCCGGCACGGCGGCCGCGATGCCGTTCAGCAAAAAGACCGCCAGCAAGCGCCGAAAGCCCGGCGTGCGCCAGACCAGCGCGGCGGCGTTTGAATTGGAGTCGGCACCGAACGGTGTGACGTGAGCCGGTGACCCCGACACATCACCGGTGCGGGGTGCCCTGGCAAGCAGCGCCAAGCCGAGCGCCAAGCCCAGGCCCAAAGCCAGCGTCGTCGTAGCCCAACCGATCACGGTGGGCAGGACGGACGCACAAATCACCCCGGCCAGCGCAAAGCCCTCACGCCAAGCCACGACCCGGGTCTGCTTGACCGCATTGCCGCCCAGCCGAGCGCCCCAGGCCTGATGCATCACGCTCAGCAAGCTATAGCCCAGATAAGTCAACAGCAAACAAGCGCCGCACCAAGCGAGCAGCAGCGGCAGCTCGCGCACCGGCGGGAAAAACAGGCCGCTGAAGCCGAGCAGCAGCAGCAGCGCCGCACCGACCATCAGCGGCAAGACGCGCGCCTGTCGGTGGATCAACCAGTCATCGCAGAGCCGGCCTATCCACGGGTCGACCAGCGCATCGAGCAGCCTGGACGCCAGCAGCAAGGCCCCCAGCCACGCCAGCGGCATGCCGAAGCTCTGGGCGTAATGGGCGGGCAAGCTGACGTAGAGCGGCAAGGCGACAAAGGCCAGGGCAAAACCGAGGCTGCCGTAGCGCAGACCCGCGCCGGGGGGAAAGCCGCTGGCGGGTTCAGCGAGCGCCATCGAGGCCGTCCAACAACTTGCTGCGCAGGCCTTGTTCCGAGCTTTGCGGTGACAGCCAGATGCCGAAGAACAGTCGGCTGAAATCAGCGTCGGCAATGCGCCGCTGCAAGCGCCCGTTGACATAAAAATCGGTGCTGCTGGCCGGGGCGTGGATGCCGCTGATGCGGTCACCGCTTTTCACATCGGGGAAGGCGGCTTCCATCTCAGTCAACCAGTTCTTGGCCTGTGCTTCGGTGATTTCGGCTTGGCGGCGCATCTCGACCAGCGAGCGTTTGGCGATCTCGGCCCCGCTCAAGTTGCGTGCATATTCCAGCTCCAGCGCGACGGGCTGGCTGTTCCACTGACTTCTCAATTGAGCGGCTTCGAACTTGTCGCGCGTCCACAGCCTGATGTCATAGATCAACAGGCCGAAAAAGCGCATTTGTCCCTGGCCCTGCAAGCGCCAGTCGAGCAGCTCGGGCGGCTGTGTGCGCGTTGGCGTTTGAGCCTGAGCCTGCAAGGCCAGCGGCAGGCTCAACAAGGTGCCCAAACCCATACTCAGGCAGTCACGGCGGTCCACCTCAATCCCGCGCCAAGGTGAACTGCATCACGTCGGTATTGCCGGCGGCAAAGGCGGCTTCGCAATAGGCCAAGTAGAACTCCCACAGCCGCATGAAGCGGGTGTCGAAACCCTGCTCGCGCACGGCACCTTCGTGGCGCAAAAAGGCTTCGCGCCAGCGGTGCAAGGTCAGTGCGTAATCCTGCCCGAAGGCCAGTTCGTTGACGACGCGCAGCCCGGCGCGTTTGGCGTGGGCGCGGAACTGGCTGGGGCTGGGCAACATGCCGCCGGGGAAGATGTATTGCTGGATGAAGTCGGTCGAGCGGGTGTAGCGCTCGAACAGGTCGTCGCGGATGGTGATGCTCTGGATGCAGGCGCGGCCGCCCGGTTTGAGCTTGGTATACAGGGTCTTGAAATAGCCATCCCAGTATTCGCGCCCGACCGCCTCGAACATTTCGATCGAGATGACCGCGTCAAAGGCGGTGTCGGTGATGTCGCGGTAATCCTGGTAACGCAGATCGACTTGCGCGCTCAAGCCCGCTTGTTGCAGCCGATTCTTGGCCCAATCAAGCTGTTCGTTGGAGAGCGTGACGCCGGTCAGATGGGCGCCAAAATCGCGCGCTGCGGACTCGGCCACCGCGCCCCAGCCGCAGCCGATTTCCAGCACCCGGTCGCCCGCTTTGACACCGCATTCGTCCAGCGCACGGCGGGTTTTGGCGTTTTGCGCCGCCGTCATCGACTGCTCATGGTTGCCGTCAAACCAAGCGCTGGAGTAGTTCATGCTCTCGTCCAACCAGAGCTTGTAGAACGCATTGCCGAGGTCGTAATGGGCGTGGATGTTCTTGCGGCTGCCTTCGCGCGTGTTGCGGTTCAGCAAGTGGCGAGCGCGGTGCAGAAGCGCGCCCCACCAATGGCCGTAGACGACCGACTCCAGCGCCTCGCGGTTGCGGATGAACAGCTCCAGCAGGGCGCGCAGATCGGGCGAACTCCAGTGCCCCGCCACATAGCTTTCGGCAAAGCCGATGTCGCCCGAGCGCAGCACGGCCGAGCACAGCGCCCAGTCACGGATGCGCAGAGCGGCGCGTGGCCCTTCGGCCCCGCCAAAATGAGCCGAGCTGCCGTCGGGCAGTTGCACGTCCAGGCTGCCGTGGCGCAATTGGCCCAGCAAGCGGAAGACGGTGCGCGCCGCCGCCGGGGCGTCGCTGGGGAGGCTGAAGCCTTGTTTGAGCGTTGTGGTGTTCATCATGGGCAGCAACCGTCAGCGGGTCACGAGTTTGTCGGGAGGACTGGGTTTGCCGAAAAACGGCACGCGCTTCAGCGCCAGGCGCAAGGCCTGCCAGTGGATTCGGGCGATCAACATCAAGCTCATCGCCGGCATGGCAAAAAAGGCGGCACGTGCCGAGGCTTCGGTCAGCGGGCCCAGCTCGCCCGAGACGCTGGTTTGCAGCAGCGGCTGGCCGGCCTCGTCTTCGTGGTCGATGCGCGCCACCGTGCGGGCACCGCGCGCGCCGCTGTGCATGAAGCGAAAGCGGTAGCGGCCGCCGACGCGGCAGAACGGCGAGACGTGAAAGACCTTGCTGGCCAACATCTCGCGGCCGTAGGCCAGGCCTTCGCCTTGCAGCAAATAGCAGTGGCGTTCGCCAAAGGTGTTGTTGACCTCGGCCAACACGGCCGCCAGCGAGCCGTCGGCGCGCTGGCAATACCAGAAGCTGACCGGCTTGAAGGTGCAGCCCAACACGCGCGGAAAGCAGTGCAGCCAGATCTCGCCGTCGGCGTCGGTGATGCCTTCGTCGGCCAGCAGGGCGGTCAACCAAGCCAGGCTGTCGGAGCCGCCAACGCCGTGGTCGGCATCGTGAAAACTGAGCCAGCCGAAGCCGTTGCGGTGCAGCGCGGCGCAAGGCGCTTGGCGCAAGCTGCGCATCGGCAACATCAAAAAGTAGCTGCGGTAGTCAAAGGCATGCAGCGCCGGGCGCAGGCGGCGGTGGCGCACTTGGCCACGGCCGATCAGCGCCTGCTGCGGCCAAGCCAGCGTGCCGGACGGTGCAGCGTCGGTCATGGCGAACTCACCCGGCCCTGCGCCTGCCGGGCCCATTGCTCGGTCAGTTGCTTGGCCACTTTCAAACCGGACAGCAGGCCGTCCTCATGGAAGCCATAGCGTGTCCAAGCGCCGCAAAACCACACATGGCCCTGGCCTTGCAGCAGCGGGATGCGGGCTTGAGCGGCCACGGCAGCGGCGTCGAAGACCGGGTGGGCGTAGTCGAATTCAGCCAGCTTCAGGCGTTCATCAGGCTCGCGCACCGGGTTCAAGGACACCAGCACCGGCTGCTTGCACGGCAGCGGTTGCAGGCGATTCAGCAGGTAATGCAGGCAGACGGCGCTTTGCTCTGGCTCGCCTTGGCGGCCGGTCTTGCTGCTGCCATGCTCGTAATTCCAGGCCGCCCAGGCGCGCGGGCGCTGCGGCAGCATCGCTTGATCCAGGTGCAACAGCGCCCGGTTGCGGTGGTAGCCGATGGCACCGAGCACCTGGCGTTCCAGCGTCGACGGTTGCTCCAGCAGGCGCAGCGATTGATCGCTGTGGCCGGCCATCACCACCTCGTCGAAACGCTCGCTGCCCTTGCGGGTGTGCACCATCACGCCGCCACCCGCCAGCCGGGTCACGCCGCTGACGGGGGTGGACAGGCGGGCATCCGTCAACTGCGCCAACAGCTTGTGGACGTAATGCCTGGCTCCGCCGCGCACGGTGAACCATTGCGGCCGGTCGGTCACTTGCAGCAGACCGTGGTTGTGGCAAAAGCGGATCAAGGTGCTGATGGGGAAGCTGAGCATCTGCGCCGTCGGGCAAGACCAGATGCAAGCCACCATCGGCAACAAATACCAGTCCCGGAAGGCGCGGCTGAAGCGCTGCTGGTCCAGGAAGT
>CANFYD010000035.1 GCA_947450745.1 Burkholderiales bacterium | reverse complement strand
CTACTCACTAAACCGTCAATCAAACTACCTAAGCATGCAGCAGATTTTTAAATCTACTCACCCGGTTTTTAGCTTTTTTTGACTGCCGTGTGAATCATGCCGTTCAAGCAAGAGGCAGATTATAGGATGAATTTCAAAGGGAGCGCAAGCGTTTGATCACAATTTCTTTCGTGAACAGTTCAAGCACCGCGTCGACCGCAGGAGTTTGTACGCGGCCGCAGACCAAAGCACGCACAGGCATGGCCAACAAAGGCATTTTCAAGCCATGGGCGGCGATGACTTCTTTGATCGCCGCCTGGATGGCAGCCTTGTTCCACTCGATGCCGGCAAAGCTGTCGGCCAGCGCCAACAAGGCGGGTTTCACGGCGTCAGTCAGGTGCGCAGCCAAGTCCTCGGTTTTGGGCACGACAGGCGCGAAATACATCACCAACCAGTCGGCCAAAGCCACCGTGGTGGCGCAACGGTCCTTGAACAGTGCGCACATGGCAGGCAAAGCAGCCACGGCGACGGCATCCAGCACAATGCCGCGCCCGGTCAGTTGCGCCGCCACAAGCGCAGCCAAACGAGCGTCGTCCGCTTGCTTGATGTATTGGCTGTTGACCCACTCCAGCTTGGCCGGATCCCATTGGGCCGGGCTCTTGCTGAGGTGGCTGCCATCAAACCAGGACACCAATTGCTCGCGCGAGAACAATTCCTCGTCGCCATGGCTCCAGCCCAGGCGGGACAAATAGTTCAGCATCGCCTCTGGCAAATAGCCGGCTTCCTCGTAGGCCGTCACGCTGACCGCGCCGCGCCGCTTGGACAATTTTTGGCCGTCGTCACCCAGGATCACCGGCACATGGCCGAACTGTGGCAACGGCGCGCCAAGCGCGTTGAAGATATTGATCTGCCACGGCGTGTTGTTGACATGTTCGTCACCGCGGAACACGTGGCTGATCTTCATGTCCCAGTCGTCCACCACCACGCAGAAGTTGTAGGTGGGCACACCGTCGGGCCGAACAATGATCAGGTCGTCGATCTCGCGGTTGTTGATCGTGATCGGACCTTTAACCACGTCGTCCCACGTCACATCGCCGTCCAACGGGTTCTTGAAACGCACGACCGGTTGCACGGCGTCGGACGGCGCGGGCAAGACCTTGCCCGGCTCCGGACGCCAGCGGCCGTCGTAATGGGTTTTTTCACCCCGCGCGCGCTGCGCTTCACGCATATCGTCCAGCTCGGCCGGCGAGCAGTAGCAGCGGTAGGCCTTGCCCTCAAGAATCAATTGATCGACGACGGCGGCATAGCGCTCCAGGCGCTGCATCTGATAGATCGGGCCTTCATCAAAGTCCAAGCCCAGCCATTGCATCGATGCCAGGATCTGGTCGACGGAATCCTGGGTCGAGCGGGCCACATCGGTGTCTTCGATACGCAGCACAAACTCACCGCCGAAATGGCGGGCATAGGCCCAGGAAAACAGTGCGGTGCGGGCCGTGCCCAAATGCAAAAAGCCGGTCGGCGACGGGGCGATGCGGGTGCGGATTTTCTGGCTCATCGATCAGTGCTCACAAGGAATTGAGGCCGCGCGCGAGGTCGGCCTTGATGTCTTCAAGATCGTCCAGCCCCATGGCGACGCGGATCAAGCCCTGGGTGATGCCGGCGGCTTGGCGCTGCGCTTCACTCAAGCGACCGTGCGACGTGCTGGCCGGATGGGTGATGGTGGTTTTGGTGTCGCCCAGATTGGCGGTGATGGAGCAGATCTGCGTCTGATCGATCACATGGAAAGCCGCCTTGCGCGCCGCGTCTGCAATGACATCCGCCGAGGCTGATTCCGTAGCGGCAGCTTTGACGATGAAGGACACCACCGCGCCGCCCTGCCCCGATTGCTGGCGCATGGCCAACTCATGTTGGGGGTGCGATTTGAGGCCGGGGTAAAACACCCGCTCGATTTGCGGCTGCCCTTCCAGCCACAGCGCCAACTCAGCCGCCCGCCCGCCTTGCGCTTGCATGCGGATCGACAAGGTCTCCAAGCCCTTCAACACCACCCAGGCGTTGAACGGGGACAACGACATGCCGACGCTGCGCATCACCGGAGTGAACACCTCGTCCACATATTTGCTGGTGCCGCAAAGCGCACCAGCGATCACGCGGCCTTGGCCGTCCAGATATTTGGTGCCGGAATGGATGATGAAATCCGCCCCCAGCTGGGTCGGCTTTTGCAGGGCCGGCGTGGCAAAGCAGTTGTCCACCGCCAGCAAAGCACCCGACTCGTGCGCCAACTCGGCCAAGGCGGCGATGTCGCAGACCTCGGTCAGTGGATTGGTCGGTGTTTCGGCGAACAGCAGCTTGGTATTGGGCTTGATTGCCGTACGCCATTCGCCCAGGTCGGTCTGCGAAACAAAGCTCGACTGCACACCGAACTTGCCAAACTCGCTTTGCAGCAATTTGATCGTCGAGCCGAACACCGAGCGCGAGCACACCACATGGTCGCCCGCTTTCAGCAAACCCATCACCAGCAACATGATGGCAGCCATGCCGGAGGACGTGGCGATGCAGGCTTCGGTGCCCTCCATCGCGGCCAAGCGGCGCTCCATCATCATCACCGTCGGGTTGGAGAAGCGGCTGTAAACGAAGGCCTCTTCCTCGTTGGCGAAGCGGCGGGCGGCAGTGGCGGCGTCCGGATGCACAAAGCTGCTGGTCAGAAACAGCGCTTCGGAGTTTTCGCCCCATTGCGTCGGCGGCATGCCTTCACGCACTGCGACGGTGTCGGGCCGCACATCGCTGGGCAGCGCCACGCGCGGCAGTTTGATTTTTTCACTCATGATCAACCTTGCTCCGTTCCACTTTGCAGGGCCAGACGGCTGCGCGCCGGGTCCTCGTCCTCTTCACCCTGCGTCAAGCGCTGGGCCTCCATCGTGGCGAAATCCGCCGCCGTCACATCGCCGGTGATGTAGATGCCGTCAAAACAGGATGCCTCAAAGCCGTGGATACCAGGCCGCAAGGCCGCCACCACCCGCTTCATCGCGTCCACATCCTGATAAATCAGTGCGTCCGCGCCGATGAACTGGCGAATTTCTTCGATGCTGCGGTTATGGGCAATCAACTCTTCATTGGTAGGCATGTCGATGCCGTAGACGTTCGGGAAGCGCACCGGTGGCGCTGCCGAGGCCAGATAGACCTTGCGGGCGCCGGCTTCACGCGCCATCTGCACGATCTCTTTCGAGGTGGTACCGCGCACGATCGAATCGTCCACCAACAGCACATTGCGGTTCTTGAACTCCATGCCGATGGCGTTGAGCTTTTGCCGCACGCTCTTCTTGCGCGCGCCCTGCCCCGGCATGATGAAGGTGCGCCCGACGTAGCGGTTCTTCACAAAGCCTTCGCGGTAGGGCTTGCCGATGCGGTGCGCCAATTGCATCGCCGAAGGGCGGCTCGACTCAGGGATGGGAATCACCACGTCGATGTCGGTCGGCGGCATGGTCGAAATCACCCGCTGCGCCAGCGTTTCACCCAGGTTCAAACGCGCTTGGTAGACGGAAATGCCGTCCATCACCGAATCCGGGCGAGCCAGATAGACAAACTCGAACATGCAGGGATAAAGCTGCGGGTTGTCCGCGCATTGCTGGCTATGAAGCTTGCCGCTCATGTCGATGAAGACCGCTTCGCCGGGGGCGACGTCGCGGATCAACTGATGGCCGGTGCCTTCCAGCGCCACGCTTTCACTGGCCAGCATGTATTCACCGGAAGCGGCCTGGCCGAAACACAAGGGGCGGATACCGAATGGATCGCGGAAAGCCAGCAGGCCGTGGCCAGCAATCAGGGCGATCACCGCGTAAGAGCCCTTGATGCGCTTTTGCACCGCGCGCACGGCCTTGAAGATCTCTTCTTCGCTGAGCGGCAAATCGCGCGCCGCCAACTCCAGCTCATGCGCCAGCACATTAAGCAGCACTTCGGTGTCGCTCTCGGTGTTGATGTGACGGCGGTCCACATCGAACAACTCTTGTTTCAATGCCTGCGCATTGGTCAGATTGCCGTTGTGCACCAGCACCAAGCCGAATGGTGCATTGACGTAAAAAGGCTGGGCCTCTTCTTCGCTGTAAGCATTGCCGGCGGTCGGGTAGCGCACTTGGCCGAGGCCAATCGTGCCCGGCAACGCCCGCATGTTTCGGGTACGGAACACATCTTTCACCATGCCGCGCGCCTTGTGCATGAAGCACTTGTTGCCCTGCATGGTGACGATGCCAGCAGCATCCTGACCGCGGTGCTGCAACAGCAGCAAGGCGTCGTAAATGAGCTGATTGACCGGAGAGCGAGAAATCACGCCGACGATGCCACACATGGCTTTTCCTTGTTCAAACTTAAGAAGGCCTGAGCAAAAAAGCTCAGGCCGGAATCATTTTAGAAATCTCAACTGGCAGCAACGGTCGCAAGCTCAGCAACAACTGCTGCAAATGCGGTACCCCTTGCGAGTTCTGCCATGCATCCATGGCGGCGAGCGGAGTCATATTCACCACCACTACCAACAAAATCCCCAGCAGTGCACCGCGCAGTAGGCCAAAACCGGCCCCTGCCAAACGGTCCAGAATGCTCAACGGTGAAGCGTGAATCAGGGCCCTCAGCAATTTGGCGGCCAAGCCCCAAGCCAGCAAAATCAAGATGAAAGCGAGTACCAAACCGGCTGCGTGCAAGAGGCTAGGCCCCAGCCGCTCTTGCGGCAACCAGGCCTGCAAGGTCGGCGCCAGATGAGGCGCCCCCCAATACGCCACCAACCACCCCGCAATCGACAACAGCTCGAACACCAAGCCGCGCCACAAGCCCACTAGCACCGAGCCCGCCAGCATGCCCAGCAACAGCAGGTCAACCCAGCTGATGGCCAAAGTCATCTGCTCCGGGTCAGCCGCCAAGCCGATTCAAAGCGTCAAGACCACGGTGGATAAACCACTGCCGCGCAGCTTGCCGGCCGCCTTGTCCGCCTCGTCTCGGCTGGCAAACGGCCCCACCCGAACCCGAATGCGCCGACCATCGGCCGTTTCCACCGCTTGGATATAAGTTTTCAGTCCCAGCTTTTCCACTTTAGTCCGGGCATCCTGCGCAGCCTTGCTGTCGGCATAAGCACCCACCTGCAAGATGAAGCGCACGGCGGTGTCGGCCGCCTTTTTGTCGGGCGGTTTACCTTCCAACAAGGCCTGCACTCGGTCAGCCTCCGGGCTGGACTGTTTTTCGACGCGTTTTTCCGGAAGCTTCTCTGGCGGCTTCTCGGCCGACCGCTCGACCACACGCTCCGCAGGACGCTCGACGGCTTGTAGGGCGGGTTTCACGACGGGCTTCGCGACAGGTTTTTCCGGCGTCTTTTCAGCTGGCTTTTCAGCTGACTTTTCTGGCGCTTTTTCGGGCGGCTTGTCGATCAGCGCAGGCTTCGGCTTCTCAGCCAGCACCGCTGCGGGCATCGGCACCGGCACCACAGCCGCAGGTGGCGCCGAGGGCTTCACCACCTCTTCCCCCGGCTCAAGCAGCGCCAGCGGCGGGTAACTGGGCAACGGCGCAGGAATGACGAGCGCCGCTCCAGCCGCATCCTTGCGAGGAATGTCGATCGGCAAATCGACCGGAATCGGCCTGGGCTGAGTCTCGAAAACGAGCGGAAACCCGATCACACCCAAGGCCACCAGGACTGCTGCGCCGATCAGACGATGGCGAGCGCGCACGCGCAATACCTGCACAGCATCAGCCATATCCGCAACAGGCTTGGCGGCAGGTGCAACCGCTGCGGCAGCCCCTCGTTTAAAAAATGACAGCAAACCCATGAACGCCAAGAGTGAAGGGACTCAAAAGACAGCCCGCATATGAAAACAAGGGAGGGGGAAAAAGGCGGGGGATTATTCGGCTTTTGGCGGCTGTCCGGCTTGTAAACGCGGCACACCATCCTTCAAAACACCACCTACGGTGTAGAAGGAACCAAAGACCAGAATTCTATCAGCGGGGTCGGACGCCGCCGCCGCTGCGGCCAGCGCTGCTTGCGGGTTGGGATGTTGGAACAGCGCGACGGGCGCCAACAACTTCAAGCTGCCACTGGCGCGCAACTGTTCGAACTGTTCGGCCAAAGCACTGGCTTTAGCGGCGCGCGGCATGTCGAGATCGCAAAAATGCCAGTTGTCGACCAAGTGCGACATCCGCTGCATGATGGCCGCCAAGTCTTTATCGGCCATCGCACCAAAAACCGCATGAGTGCGCGGGAAAAACCCCATCTGATCCAGATTCTGGGCCAGCGCCGACACCGCGTGGGGGTTGTGCGCAACGTCCAACACCAGCGCCGGTTGACCCGCCACCACCTGGAAGCGCCCCGGCAACTCGACCATGGCCAAACCCACGCGCACCGCTTGCGCACTGATCGGCAAGCGCTGATAGAGCAGCTCGAACACCGCCAGCACGCCGGCCGCGTTGAGCAACTGGTTGACGCCGCGCAGTGCGGGATAAGCCAAGCCGCTGAAACGCCGCGTCCGCCCGGTCCACTGCCATTGCTGACGGTCGCCGCTGTAGGTGAAGTCGCGCCCTAGCAGCCGCATGTCGGCACCAATCTCGGCCGCTCTCGCAGCCAAGCTGGCGGGCGGCATCGGGTCGCTGACCACGACCGGGCGGCCGGCCCGCATGATGCCGGCCTTCTCGCGGCCGATCGCTTCGCGGTCCGTGCCCAGATATTCGGTGTGGTCGATGTCGATGCTGGTGATCACCGCGCAATCGGCATCGATGACATTGACGGCATCAAGCCTTCCGCCCAAACCGACCTCCAAGATCACCAAATCCAGCGGCTCGGCGGCCAAGCGCAACATGATGGCCAGCGTGGTGAACTCAAAATAGCTCAGCGTCAGATCGCCACGTGCCGCTTCGATGGCCTCGAAATGCGGCAGCAAAGACGCCGCCTCCACCGGCACACCGCCGACCCGGCAACGCTCTTGAAAATGCACCAAGTGCGGCTTGATATAAAGCCCGACCTTGTAGCCGTTTTGCAGCGCAATCGACTCCAGCATCGCGCAGGTCGAGCCCTTGCCGTTGGTGCCGGCCACGATGACGACCGGTGCCTCAAAGCGCAATCCCAGGCGGTCGCGCACCGCGATGACCCGCTCCAGAGTCATGTCTATCGTCTTCGGGTGCAGACGCTCGCAATGGGCGAGCCATTCTTCAAGATTGGTGGGCATCATCGTCAGTAAAAAGCAAGACGGCCAGACCTTGTGAGGCCTGGCCGTTCAAAGGGATCGGACAGTCAGAGGGTGGGAGCTTTTGTAGCGAGCGGTCGGAAGGCTAGGCGGCCGGGGCACAGGAACCGGGGCGTACTCAAGGTACGTGAGGATTCCGAGCACCCGGCCAACGACGCATGGCGGCCGCGCAGTAAAAAGCTCTCACTCTCAGGCGACAGCGTCAACACTCATGCGCTGCAGCATCGCCATCTGGCGGGCAATCGTTTCACGCAGCTGGCGGCGGTCGACGATCATGTCGATCGCACCTTTCTCCATCAAGAATTCGGCGCGCTGAAAACCGGCCGGCAACTTTTCACGCACCGTGTTTTCGATCACGCGCGGGCCGGCAAAGCCGATCAAGGCCTTCGGCTCGGCGATCACCACGTCACCGATGAAGGCAAAACTGGCGGATACGCCGCCCATCGTCGGGTCGGTCAACACGCTGATGTAGGGCAGTTTGGCCTTCGCCAAGCGGCCCAGCGACGCATTCGTCTTGGCCATCTGCATCAGGCTGAGCAAGCCCTCTTGCATGCGGGCACCGCCAGTGGCCGTGAAGCAGATGAACGGCGTTTTTTGTTCGATGGCGGTTTCAACACCTCGCACAAAGCGCTCGCCGACCACCGAGCCCATCGAGCCACCCATGAAGTCGAATTCGAAACAGGCGGCGACGACCGGTATCGTCATCAATGCCCCGCCCATCACCACCATGGCATCGGTTTCACCGGTGTTTTCCAACGCCTCGCGCAGCCGATCCGGGTACTTCTTGCTGTCCTTGAACTTCAAGGGGTCGACCGGCAGCACCTCTTGGCCGATCTCGTAGCGACCTTCGCCATCGAGAAAGGCGTTCAGGCGCGCGCGCGCACCAATGCGGTGGTGATGGCTGCACTTGGGGCAAACATTGATGTTTTGCTCCAAGTCGGTTTTATAGAGCACCGTTTCGCAAGACGGACATTTGATCCACAAACCCTCGGGCACCGTACGACGCTCGGCCGTGCTTTGCTGCATCTTGGGCGGCAGCAGTTTTTCAAGCCAACTCATCGCGGATTCCTTTGTTTCATGTTCTCAGTCGCCTTGGCGGAGCTTAAACAGCATCCAACGCGGCACGGATCTCGCGGATGAACTGGCCACCCGTCGCGGCCACATTATCGCGTGCTGCCGACTCCAGCAATTCGACCAGCTTGGAGCCGATCACCACCGCGTCCGACACATCGGCCACTGCGCGCGCCGTGGCCGCATCCCGAATACCGAAACCGACGCCGACCGGCACCGACACAAAGCGCCGGATGCGCGGAATCATCGCCGCCACCGCCGCCGTGTCCAAATGCCCCGCACCGGTCACGCCTTTGAGCGACACGTAATAGACATAGCCGCTGGCAACTTGGCCCACACGCTGCATGCGCGCATCGGTGGAGGTGGGTGCGAGCAGAAAGATCGGGTCCATGTCTTGCGCCTTCAACAGCGCCGCAAAACCTTCGCACTCCTCCGGCGGGTAATCGACCACCAACACGCCGTCCACTCCGGCCGCCTTGGCGTCCAGCACAAACCTGGCCATGCCGTAACGCTCGACCGGGTTGGCATAACCCATCAACACCACCGGCGTGATGTTGTTGCTGAGGCGGAATTCACGCACCGCATTGAGCACCTGCGGCATGCCGATGCCCTGCTTCAACGCACGCTCGGCCGCCCGCTGAATCACCGGGCCATCGGCCATCGGGTCGGAGAACGGCACGCCCAGCTCGATCACATCGGCACCGGCCTCGGCCATCGCCAGCATCAGCGGGACGGTGGTGTCGGGATACGGATCACCGGCGGTGACGAAGGGGATCAAGGCCTTGCGGCCCTCGCTGGCCAAGCGCTCGAACGTGGCTTGAATGCGGCTCATCGTGCACCGCCCTTCGAAGCCGCCGAAGGCATAGAAACAATGCTTTCGCCGCCCTTGACCGACTGCCCTTTACAGGACGGTCGGCAATAAAACTCGGCTTGCGACAGGTCGGCCACCGTGCCGATGTCCTTGTCACCGCGCCCCGACAAATTGATCAACAGATGCTGATCGCTGGACAAGGTGGGTGCCAGCTTCATCGCATAAGCCAGCGCGTGGCTGGATTCCAACGCCGGGATGATGCCCTCGGTGCGGCACAGATGATGAAAGGCGGTCAGCGCCTCTGCGTCGGTCACGCTGACGTATTCGGCCCGGCCGATGTCCTTCAGATAGGCATGCTCCGGGCCGACGCCGGGATAGTCCAGTCCGGCCGAAATCGAATGCGTCTCGATGATCTGCCCGTTGTCGTCCTGCAGAAGATAGGTGCGGTTGCCATGCAGCACGCCCGGACTGCCGGCCGACAAGGTCGCGGCATGCTTGCCGGTTTCCAAGCCCAGGCCGGCCGCTTCGACGCCGATCAAACGCGTTGCCGCGTGCTCAATGTAGGGATAGAAAATGCCGATCGCATTGCTGCCGCCACCGACACAGGCAATCACCGCATCGGGCTGACGCCCGATCATCTCAGGCATCTGCACCAGACATTCGTCGCCGATGATGCGTTGGAAGTCGCGCACCATCATCGGGTACGGGTGCGGGCCGGCCACCGTGCCGATGATGTAGAACGTTGATTCAACGTTGGTGACCCAATCGCGCATCGCCTCGTTCAGCGCGTCTTTCAACGTCTTCGAACCGGACTCCACCGGCACCACCGTGGCACCGAGCAAATGCATGCGGTACACATTGGGGCTCTGGCGTTTGACGTCCTCGCTGCCCATGTAGACCACGCATTCCATGCCGTAGCGGGCGCAAATGGTGGCGGTGGCCACGCCGTGCTGGCCGGCACCGGTTTCAGCGATCACGCGCTTCTTGCCCATGCGCTTGGCCAACAAGGCCTGGCCGATCGTGTTGTTGATCTTGTGCGCGCCGGTGTGGTTCAAGTCCTCGCGCTTCAAAAATATCTGCGCGCCACCCAGTTCACGACTGAGCCGGTCAGCGTGGTAAATCGGGCTTGGGCGGCCGACAAAATGCGCCAGCTCTTTTTTGTATTCGGCGATGAAATCGGGGTCGCGGCTGTAATGCTCGTAGACATCTTTCAGCTCGTCGAGCGCGTGCACCAGGGTTTCAGCCACAAAGCTGCCGCCATAAGTCTGGCCATTGACTGGGCCGAAGTGCCCACGGGCATCGGGTTGTTGATAAGTTTTCATGGAGGGGTTCTTCAGAATTGCTGATCGGGATTGGCTGATCGCGTCGTGTCAAGCGCAGCAAGCGTATCGGCGTGACGGACGGCAGCACAGAACTGACGGATCATGACGGCGCTTTTGAGGCCCTTGGCCTCTTCCACGCCGGAGCTCACATCAACGGCCGAGGGCCGCAGCTGAAGAATCCCGGCCTGCACATTTCCGGCATGCAACCCACCAGACAAAACGACTGGACGGGGCACGTTTTTTGGAATGAGTGACCAATCGAAGACCTTTCCGCCGCCGCCATAGCCGTCAACGTGGGCGTCGACCAGAATGGCTTGGGCTGTTGCAAATTGTTGGGCGAAGTCTAACAAATCGAAGCCGTCCGTCATGCGGGCGGCTCGCAGATAGGGCCGGGCAGCGCGCTCGCAGTCCGGCGGCAATTCGTCGCCATGGAACTGCAACAACATGTCGGGCAGCGCCGCCAGTCCAGCCGCCAACTCGTCGTCGCTAGCGTTGACGAACAAGCCGACCGGCGTGACGAAGGGCGGCAGCAACCGGGCCAACTCGGCGGCCCGCTCCGGCGTCACAAAACGAGCGCTTTTGGGATAGAACACGAAGCCGATGGCGTCGACACCGGCCTCGACAGCGGCCAACACATCGGCCTCACGAGTCAAACCACAAATTTTGATGCGAGTACGGGTCATAGGGCAGGTTTGGGTCCGGGCAGCCAGTCCATGGCCGAGCAATGTTCAGGAATTTGGAAGCCCGGATCGTAGTACGGCCCGACAAAATACAGGCCGTCAGGGGGAAATGTGGGTGCGGCCAGCCGCCGGTCGCACGCTGCCAACACGGTGGCCAACCAGTCGCTTGAACGCGAGCCATTGCCCACCGCAATCAGGCAGCCCATCAAATTACGCACCATGTGATGCAGGAAAGCCGAGGCGTCAAAGTCGAAGCGCCAATAAGCGCCGTGGCGACTGATCTCGATGGCGCGGATGGTTTTCACTGGCGACGCGGCCTGGCATTCGGACGAGCGAAAAGAGCTGAAATCATGCTCGCCGAGCAGCAACTCGGCCGCAGCGCGCATTTTTTCGACATCGAGCGGACGGAACACCCAACCGACCGCACCCGACTCGATCGCGGGCCGAACGGCCGATTCCAGCAGCAAATAGGCATAGCGCCGACCACGGGCGGCGAAGCGGGCATGAAAGTCGTCAGGCGGGAACACGCACCATTGAATCGCGATATCCGGCGGCAAATAGCGGTTGCTGCCCCGTACCCAGGACGAGGCGTCGCGGCTGATGTCGGTGTCGAAATGCACGACCTGGTTCAGCCCATGCACACCGCTGTCGGTGCGGCCCGCGCAAATGGTGCGCAGCGGGGCGGCCGCGAACTGGCTCAAACCGCGCTCCAGCGCGTCCTGCACCGTTTGGCGGTCGGCCTGGCTCTGCCAGCCGTGATAGGCCTGGCCACGAAAACTTACTCCCAGCGCTACCCGCATCGCATGCCGCTATTCATTCATCGCTCCCAAAAGAAAAGGCACCCGGTCGGGCCGGGTGCCTCTGATTTTCGTTCGAATCAGCGCAATTCGTCGAGCAGCGCCTGCGCCTTTTCGAGTACCGGCCCGCTGGCCTTGCCGATCAGCTCCTGCAAGACTTCGCGAGCGCCCTCGGTATCACCGATTTGCCGGAACTCATCGGCCAACTCCAATTGCCGCATCAGCGGGTCTTCGTCATCGGCCGCGAAGGGATCGAAGGCCTCGGCTGCCGCATTGGCCGACTCATTGGCCGACGCCTCGGCCGGCAGCTCGGCGGCAACGTCGAGTGCCTCGGGCACCTCAGGCACCTCCGCCGGACTCTCGCTCAGTTCGCTGTCCCTCAACAATTGCGCAAACTCATCCGGCAATTCGCCGTCCAGCGCCAACGAATCGGCGGCGGGGATAGCGGCCGGCAGCTCCTCGGGCAGCTCCTCAGAAAGCGCCTCGGCTAACTCATCCGCAGGCTGATCCGACAGATCGAAGGAAAACTCATCCAACTGCAATGCTGCGGGCGCGGCGGCGGCTGGAGTTTCAGGCAGATCGGGCAGCGCCAAGTCGATGGAGGACAAGTCGAAGTCAAGCGCATTGCCCCTGTCCTCGGCCGGTGGGGGCGGTGCGTCCTCGCCTTCAAGCAAGCTGAAATCATCCAGATCAAACGACAGACTGGACATCGACTCCGCCGCAGGTGGCGCCGGCGGCGGCTCGTCCGACAGATCGAAATCCATCGTCAGCGGCGTGCTGCGCTCGACCGACGTGGCCATCGCCTGCGTTGCCTCCATCGAGAACGGCGACACCGGGGCGGGTGCGTCGAGATCGAGGTCAAGGTCAAGATCAAAGCCACTGACCGGCCCGCCCATCGGCCGGCTGTCTTCGGTGTCACGGCCCTGGGGCTCGGTCGCCAAATGCGCTGCCGCAGCGATCACCCCCATCGCTGCGGGGCGCAGGTCTTGAGAGCTGCCGGCCTGTCCGGGCATGCCGCCAGGCTGATAGAGCGGGTTGTCTGCATCGATCAGACGGCCCATTTCCTGTGCCAGTTCCCAGTCGCCACCGCGCCCCTCGGTCTCGGCAAACAACTGAATCGCCAGTTGCTCGAAGCCCTTCGTGTCGCGGCGCTTGGCATAGACCTCGAGCAGCTTGAGGCGGATGGCCAGCCGCTCCGGATTGGCGCGCAGGGCCTCCTTGAGAATTTCCTCGGCCTGCAGGTCGCGCCCATAGGCCAGATAGACGTCGGCCTCGGCAACCGGGTCCACATCGCCGATGGCGTCCAGTTGGCTGAGCGAATAGTTCATCGACGACGCCGCCCCGGAAGCGTCGCGCGTGTCCACACGCTGACCGCCGGTCGCACCGAAGAAGGAATCAGGTTGCAGCTTGCTTTCGTTGAAGCCAGTATCCGACTGGGCGGCCGACTTGCGGCTGCGCAGGCGGTAAAAGCCCAAAGCGCCGAGGGCCGCCAGCAACACGCCGCCGAGCGGCAACAGCAGCGAACTGCCCAACAGTTGGTCGAGCAGGCCAGGCTCGGGCGTTTGCGGTTCGGGCGGAGCCGCGCTGGCTGCCGCAGCCACCGGCACGGGTGTTGGAACAGGCACGGCCACCACCGTCGTTGGCAACGGGCTGGGCTCGCTGGCTGGTGCAGCTGCCGGCGCTGGGGGAACGGCCACGGCAACCACCGTTGGAGCCGGGGCGGGGACATCGGCGGGCGCGGCCTTCGCAGTCGGAGCAGTGGGGGCAGCGGGCGCAGGCTTGGCCGCGCTGGAAAGCTTCTGCAGTTCCTCCACATTGCGCTGCAACTCGGCCACACGAGCGGCGGCGTCTTTCTTTTCGGTGTCCTTCGACGCCTTGGCCTCGGCGTTGGCACTGGCGGCCTTGCTGAGGGTCAATTTGTCAGGCGTCGCTGCCACCGCCTTGCGGTCTTCCACGGCGGCTTGCACGCGGCCCTTGGCCTGCTGCGGGCTTTCCTCAGGTTTCAGCGTCGGCACGGCAGCAGCCAAGCGCTGGCGGTAAGCACCAAAGTCGGCGCTTTGGGCCTGAATCACTTGCCGGGCTTGCGCCGGCGACACGGCCGTCAGCGACTCGGAGGCCGGCACCTGCAACACCACCCCGGCCTTCAGCCGGTTCATATTGTTGTTGACGAAAGCGTCCGGGTTGCTGCGGTAAAGGCCCACCAGCATTTGATCGAGAGAAACGCCAGGGGCTTGCGTTTTGGTGGCCACGCGGTACAGCGTGTCGCCGGACTTGACGGGATATTGCGAGCCGGCCGTTGCGGCGGCACTGGCTGGCGGGTTTGCCGAAGCCGATGCCGATGCAGCAACAGGAGCTGGCGGCCGTGGCACGGCGACTGGCCTGGGCTCCGGACGTGGTCGGCTCGCCGCCACAGCGGGGGCAGCCGGCGCAGGCGGAATCGCTTGGGCCAGCGCGGCAGCAGGTGCAGGCACTGCGG
>CANFYD010000034.1 GCA_947450745.1 Burkholderiales bacterium | reverse complement strand
GGCAGCCCGCTGTGGAGGCGGAGGCTGCGGCTGCTGCGGCTGCGGCGGCTGCGGCAGCGGAAAAGGCTGTCGCCGAGCAAGCGGCAGTGCAGGCGGCAGAACAAGCAAGGCAAGCTGCCCGAGAACAGGCGCTGGTCGCCCAACGAGCTGCCGCCCGAGAAGTTGCCCGAGAAGCCGAACGAGAAGCCGAACGAGAAGCTGCCCGACAAGCTGCCAGCGAGGCTGAGCGGCAGGCCGTGCAAGCCGCCGCGCAGCAATTGGCGCGCGCTCAGGCTGCAGCGGCCAAGTTGGCGGCTCAGCAAGTCGCGCAACAACTGGCGGCCCGGCAGGCGCTAGAACAAGCTGCAGCTCGGCAGGCTGCGGTGGCTGCGGCGGTGGCCGCTGTGGCTGCGGCGATCAAGGCACAGCGGCAGGCCGAGCAAGCCGCGCAAGACCAAGCCAAATTGGTCGAGCGCCAGCAAGCCAAGTTGGCCAAGGTGGCTGAGCAAGCCGCCTTGAAACAGGCGGCTAAGTTGCTGGCACTACAAGCGGCGGCCGCCAAGGACCTGGCCAGCCAATTGGCCGCTGACAAATTAGCCGAGAAATTGGCCGCTGAACGCGCCGACGCCGAACTGCTGGCCGCTGCCAAGAAAGCCGAAAAAGCGCGGCTCGCCGAGCTGGCCAGGCAGATCAAGGCGGCTGAAAAAGCAGCCAAGGAGCAGGCCGCTGCCGAGCGCGCGGAGGCCGAGCGCCTCTCTGCGCAACAAGCTGCGGCAGCCAAGGCGGCCCAGAAGCTGGTGCAGCAACAGGCTGCCGCCGAGCGAGCCACTGCAGCGCAACAGCTGAAGATCGAGTTGGCAGCGCTTGCCGAGGCGGCCAAAGTGGCCCGGCAGTGGGCGGCCGAGCAACTGGCGGCTCAGCGGCTGAGCGAAAAAAAGGCCGCAAAACAAGCTGAAAAACAAGCCAAAGCGCTGGCCACAGAGTTGGCTGAACTGAAGGCCAGCACGGCGCGCCGCTTGGCTGACGAACGGGCCGCGCAAATTACGGCGCAAACAGCTACGCAAATAGCAGAACAAAAGGCGGAGCAACAGGCCCAGGAGCAGCGGGCCGCCGAGCACTTGGCCGCCGAGCGATTGGCGGCAGAAAAGCGGGAGGAGCAGCGGCTGCTGACTGAAAAACTGGCGGCGCAGAAAGCGGCCGCAGCGCATGCCGTGGCGGCCGTCAGGCAAGCCGCCATCCACCGAGCTGCTACCGAGCATGCCGCCGCTTTGCGCCTGCTGGCTCAAAAAGCCGCCGAGCAAGCTGCCGAACAGGCCGCCAAACAAGCCGCCGAGCAAGCTGTCGAGCAGGCAGCCAAGCAAGCCGCCGAGCAGGCCGCTCAGCTCGCGCGGGCCGCTGCCGAACAACGGCTGGCCGACCAAGCTGCCGCAGACCGCGCTTGCGCGCTGGAAGTTGCCCAAGCCGCCGAAAGAGCAGCAGCACAAATCGCCGCACAAGTCGCCGAGAAAGCAGCGCTCCAGGCAGCGGCCCAGGCAGCAGCCCAAGCAGAAGTTGCCGCAAAAGCAGCGATGCAAGCGAAAGCGGAAAAGATAGCCCAAGCGGCAGCCGAGGAAAAAGCCCGCGCGACAGCTCAAGCAGCGGCTCAAGCAAGGATTCAAGCAGCAGCCCGAGCCACCGCCGCAGCCGCAGCCGCAGCAGCCGCAGCGGCTGCCAGCGCTGCTGCCGCCGCAGAAGCTGCTGAGCTCGCTGCTGCGGCTGAAGTGGCTGCTGCGGCAGAAGCCGCTGAAACCGCCGCGAAAGTTGCCTCTGAACAAGCCCGGCTGCTGCAGCTGCAGCAACGCGCGGCGCGGGTCGAGGCCGAGCGGGTGGCGCAGGCTGCGGCGGCTGCCCCTTTTCTGCGCATCGATTTGCCGCGCCAGCAAGCCCAGGAGGCGCTGGATTTGTCCAGCATCGCCATGCCGCAGGTGGCCGCGCCGCCGGACTTGGACTTGCCGAACTTTCACCTGCCTGCTGCCGCCCAGACCGACCTTGATCTGGCCGATCTCGGCAGCCTGCTGGCCCGCGTCGCCACGGTGGCGGGTGAGTCGCAGCAGCATGGGCCGGCGGCCTCGGATTGGCAGGCCGGTGCGGCGCTGCGTGAGCTGTTTGACGCCGAACGGGAGGCCCGCGAGCAAGCGTCTGACCCATCGCCCGTTCAGCCCAGCGCCTTACCGACCAGACAGCGCAGCAAGCGGCCGGAAAACTAAGCTTTCGCTCACGTGGCCGACTGAATTTGAGCCGCCGTCCACAGCGGCATCAGGGATAAAAATAATGATAAATACCATCACCCCGGGCCTTCTGGTCCTGCACGGCAATCGCGCTGAACTGTTGGGAGACGCGGTCTTCGAGTGGCTGCGCCGTCAACCCTTGCAGCCGCTGGAGGAAGAGATCTTCCTGGTGCAGAGCAACGGCGTGGCCGAATGGCTGAAGATGACGCTGGCCACGCAGAGCGGCATTTGTGCGGCCACCCGGGTCGAGTTGCCGGGCCGGTTTTTGTGGCGGGCTTATCGGCAGTTGCTGGGGCGCGGCGCGGTGCCGTCGCAGTCGCCGCTGGACAAGTTGCCGCTGACCTGGCGCTTGATGCAGGCGCTGCCCGAGCTGATGGAGCGGCCCGGCTTTGAGCCGCTGGCGGGCTTCTTGAACCGGGGCGACATGGCCCGGCGCTTGCAATTGGCCGAGGCGCTGGCCGACCTGTTCGACCAATACCAGGTCTATCGCAGCGACTGGCTGGACGCTTGGGGGCTCGGCCATGACCGGCTGCCCAAAGTTGCCGCAGAAGCTTGGGCGACCAGCCCGGCGGTGCCGCCCGACCAACTGTGGCAGCCGGCGCTGTGGCGTGAAATGTTTTGCCCGTTGACGACCGCCGAGCGGGCCAGCACCCGGCCGCAACTGCATCAGCGCTTCATGACGGCCTTGGCCGCCGGTGCCGAACCGGTGGCTCCGCTGGCGCGCCGTGTCGTGCTGTTCGGCATGACCCATGTGCCGATGCAGACGCTGGAGGCGCTGGCGGCTTTGTCCGAGCGCTGCCAGGTGGTGCTGGCGATTCCCAACCCTTGCCGCTACCACTGGGCCGACATCATCGACGGCCGCGAGCTGCTCAAAATGGCGCGCCGCCGCCAGCCGCTGCGCAACGAGGTGGATCTGGCCGCCCTGGGGCTGGAGGCCATGCATGCCCATGCCCACCCGCTGCTGGCCAGTTGGGGCCGGCAGGGCCGCGACTTTGTGCGGCAACTGGATGCGTTCGACGACGCGCTGCAGGCGCAGCAGCGTTTTGCCCTGGCCAAGATCGACCTGTTCGACGAGGGCCCAGGCACGACCTTGTTGCAGCAGGTGCAGAGCCTGATCCGCGACCTGACGCCGCTGGCCGAGCACCCGGCCACCGTGCTGGACGCAGGCGACCGCTCGATCGTTTTCCACATCGCCCACGGGGCGCAGCGCGAGGTGGAAATCCTGCATGACCAGTTGCTGGCGCTGCTGGCACAGCCGGCGCTTGAGGGTGGTGCTGTGGCCGCGCTGGCACCGCGCGACATCGTCGTGATGGTGCCCGACATCGATCAATTCGCCCCGGCCATCCGTTCGGTGTTCGGCCAATACCCGCGCCAGGACGCCCGTTTCATCCCCTACGACATTGCCGACCTGAAGGAGCGCGGCCACAACCCGCTGCTGATCGCGTTGGAATGGTTGTTGCGCTTGCCGCAGCAGCGCTGCCGTTTGAGCGAGGTGCGTGACCTGCTCGATGTACCGGCCGTGGCCGAGCGCTTTGGCCTGCAAGCGCAGGATTTGCCGCGCTTGAGCCAGTGGATGGAGGGCGCCGGCATACGCTGGGGCTTGAACCTGGCGCAGCGGACTGATCTGGGCCTGGCCGCTTGCGGTGAGCAAAACAGCTGGCTGTTCGGCTTGCGCCGCATTTTGCTGGGCTATGCGACCGGCGCGGGCGCGGAATTCGAGGGCGTCCAGCCGTATCCGGAAGTCGGCGGGCTGGATGCCGCGCTGGCCGGCTCGCTGGCCGACCTCGTCCAAGCCTTGGAGCGCTGGTGGCAATTGGCCGCCATCCCGGCGCTGCCGGCCGAATGGGCCGAGCGCGGGCGCGAGCTGCTGGCCGCGTTTTTCACTGCCACCACCGAGCAGGAGCGCAACACCTTGGCGGTGCTGCAAGCGGCGCTGGGCAGTTGGTTGGAGGCGTGCGAGTTGGCGGATTTCTCGGTGGCCGTCGACCTGCCGATTGCCCGCGAGGCCTGGTTGACCGGCGTGGACCTGCCCACCCTGAACCGGCGTTTCAAGGCCGGCGGCGTGACCTTCTGCACCTTGATGCCGATGCGGGCCGTGCCGTTCGAGGTGGTCTGCTTGCTCGGCATGAACGACGGCGACTACCCGCGCCGCAGCAGCCGCAATGACTTTGACCTGATGGGTTTGCCGGGTCAGCAGCGGCCCGGCGACCGCTCACGCCGCCTGGACGACCGGCAACTGATGCTGGAAGCCCTGCTGTCCGCGCGCCGCCAGCTCTACATCAGCTGGAGCGGCCGCAGCGTGCGCGACAACAGCGAGCAGCCGCCCTCGGTGTTGGTGTCGCAGTTGCGTGACTATCTGACGGCGGGCTGGGGCGCGGACGTGCTGGCACCGCGCACGACCGAGCATCCGCTGCAACCGTTCAGCCGGCGCTATTTCGAGCTGGATCAGCTCGGTCAACCCGCTGGCGCAGGCTTGTTCACCCACGCCCGCGAATGGCGGGTGGCGCATCTGGAGCCGGCGGACTCAGCTTCACCGATGGCGACGGCAGCACCGTTCGACGGCAACCCGGACGTGCCGCTGACGGTGGCGGCGCTGGCCGGGTTTTTGAAGAATCCGGTCAAGGAATTCTTTCGCCAGCGGCTCGATGTGGTGTTCCGCGATGACGACGCGGCGGCCGAGGACGAGGAGGCTTTTGCCATCGGCGGCTTGTTGGAATACGGCATGTTGGCCGAGGTCAGCGATGCGGTGCTGCTGGCGCTGGACGAAGCGCAACCCACAGCTGATCTGCCGGCGCTCGTGGCCGAGCAAGCGGCGCGCATCCGCCGGGCCGGCCGTTTGCCGGTGGCCGAGCTGGGCCTCCGCGCCGAGCGGCTGCTGGTGGACCACCTGGTGCCGATGCTGGAGCAATGGTGCGAGTTGCAGTCGCTGTTCCCGCTGACGGCGGCGAAAGCGCCGCTGCGCTTTGCGCAGCAGGGTTTGCAACTGGACGACTGGCTGGACGGTTTGCAAACCACGCCGGAAGCCGAGCAATTGGTCTGGTTGGAGCTGAGCCCGAGCCGCTTGTGCAGCGATCCGAAAAAGCTGCTGCCGCGGGCCGACCGCTTGTTGACCGCCTGGGTGCGCATGCTGGCGGCCAGCGCTTGCGGTGAAGCGGTGCTGGGCCTGCTGGTGGGCCGCGACGCCACCGTCAAGATCAACCCGCTGCCGCAGGACGAGGCCCAGGCCTTGCTGGCTGACCTGATGCAGGCCTGGCTGGAGGGCATGAACGAGCCGCTGCCCTTTGCCGCCAAAACCGCGCTGGCCCAGGTGATGGATGAAAGCAAGGCAGCGGCCGCTTACGACGGCGCCAGCTTCACGCCGAGCGGTTACGACCGGCCCGGCGGCGAGGTGGAGGAAGCCAGCTTGGCCCGCTTGTTCCCGGACTTTGCCGCCCTCAGCGCCGACGGCCGCTTTGCCGCCTACGCCCAGCGCCTGTATGGCCCGATCAATGATTGGATTCAACGCTGCGTGACGCTGGAGCTACACCCACAAGCAGCGGCCCAGCTGCCACTGAATCTGCAAACTCAGGAGGACTCGGCCCATGTCTGAAACCTTGAACGCGCTGAGCTTTCCGCTCTGGGGCAGCCGCTTGATCGAAGCCAGTGCCGGCACCGGCAAGACCTGGACCATTGCCGCGCTGTATCTGCGGCTGGTGCTGGGCCATGGCGGGGCGGACGGCTTTGTGCGGCCGCTGCTGCCGTCCGAAATTCTGGTGATGACCTTTACCCGTGCGGCCACCCGCGAGCTGTCGGACCGCATCCGCCAGCGCTTGCTGGAGGCGGCGCGCTGCTTTCGCGGCGAGGCGCAGCCGCAGCCGTCCGATGGCTTGTTGCTCGACTTGCTGGCGGCCTACCCCGAGGGTGGGGATGGCACTGATGGCAGCAGCGAGCGCAGCCACGCCGCCTGGCGCTTGGGTGCGGCGGCCGACGCGATGGACGACGCGGCGGTGCACACCATCGACGCCTGGTGCCAGCGCATGTTGCGCGAACACGCGTTCGACAGCGGCTGCCTGTTCGACGAGGAGCTGATCGGCGACGAAGCCGCGCTTCAACTGGAGGCCGCGCAGGACTACTGGCGTCAGCAGCTCTACCCGCTGGCCGGCCCGGCGCTGGATCAGGCCTTGCAGGTCTGGCACAGCGTCGACGCGCTGGCAAATGACGCCGGGCGTTTGCTGGAATTCCCGCTGCCGCTGGCCGCCGGTGCCGGCAACCTGGGCGCCTTGATCGACGGCTTGTTGGCCGAGCGCACGGCCAGCTTGGCCGCCTTGAAGCAAGGCTGGGTGGCCCGCGCGGCCGCCATGCAGCACTGGCTGGACGGCCAACTCGACAGCAAGAGCTGCCCGTTCGACAAACGCAAAATGGCGCCGCGCAACTACAGCAACTGGCTGGCGGCCTTGAGTGCCTGGGCCGACGACCCGGCCGCCGACATACCGGACCTGAAAACCGGTGCCACCCGCTTCACGCCGGCCGGCATGCAGTTGGCTTTCAAGCCCGGGGCTCACGTCGAATTGCCCGACGAATTTCCGGCCTTCGAGCAACTGATGCTGGGCTTGGACGCGCTGCCGCAGCTGGCACCGGCGCTGCGCTCGCATGCCGCCGTCTGCATCGGCCAGCGCTTGAGTGCGCTGAAGCGCCAGGCCGGCACCTTCGGCTTTGCCGACATGCTGAACCGGCTGGACGCGGCGCTCGACGAGTCGCTGAACGGAGCGGCCGCCGAGCGCTTGCGCGAGCGCATGCTGGCGCAATATCCGGTCGCTTTGATCGATGAATTCCAAGACACCTCGCCGCTGCAAGCGCGCATCTTTGACCGCCTCTACCGCATCGACGGCAACGACCCCCAGACCAGCTTGCTGCTGATCGGCGACCACCAGCAGTCGATTTACGGCTTCCGTGGGGCCGACATCTACAGCTATCTGGACGCCCGCAGCAAGACCGCCGGCCGTCACTATGTGCTGGGCACCAATCACCGCTCGACGCAGGCGCTGGTCAGCGCGGTGAACCACCTGTTCGAACGGGCCGAGCAGCGGGCGGGCGAGGGCGCTTTCATGTTCCGCCCGGCCGAGGCCGACAACCCGCTGCCTTTTGTGCCGGTCAACGCTCGTGGGCGGGCCGAGCAGTTCGTCAGTTCGACGGCCGCGCAACAACTGCCTGAACCGGCCATCACCTTGACGCTGGACACCGAGCTGCGCGACGGGCTCAGCAGTCAGCGCCTGTTCGCCGCGCGCTGTGCCGAGCGCATCGTGACGCTGCTGAACGACCCCGGTGCCGGTTTTGCCAAGCCGGGTGAGGGGGCAGAGCAGCCCGGAGACTTCACCCGCCTGGCACCGGCCGACATCGCCGTGCTGGTGCGCACCGGCCGCGAGGCGGCAGCGGTGCGGCTGGCGCTGCGGCGGCGCGGCGTGGCGTCGGTCTATTTGTCGGACAAGGATTCCGTCTTTGCCAGCCCGGAGGCAAGCGACCTGCTGCGCTGGCTGAAGGCGGTGGCCGCGCCGCTGGACACGCGGCTGGTGCGCGCGGCCTTGGCCACCCGCACGGCGGGCTTGGACTTGGCCGAGTTGCTGGTGCTGGCCGCCGACGACGAAGCGTTCGACCGGCGCAGCGAGCAGTTGAAAAGTCTGCACTCGCTGTGGCAAACGCAGGGCGTGCTGGCCATGCTGCGCCACGCCTTGCACTTGCTCGATCTGCCGGCGCGTTGCCTGGCAGTCAGCGCGAGTGCCGGTGGCTTGGGTGATGCGGTGGACGGCGAGCGCCGCTTGACCAACTATCTGCATCTGGCCGAGTTGCTGCAGGCCGCCAGCACCCAGCTCGACGGCGAGCAGGCGCTGATACGCTGGCTGAGCACGCGGCTGGACGGCGGTCAGCCGGGCGGAGACGAGCAAATCGTGCGCCTGGAGAGCGACGCCGATCTGGTCAAGGTGGTGACCGTGCACAAGTCCAAGGGGCTGGAATATCCGCTCGTGTTCCTGCCCTTTGCTTGCAGTTTTCGGGGTGTTGACAAAGCCCGCACCAGCTTCGTCAACCTGGGCCAGGCCGGGGGCGAGCGCCGCTTGCATCTGCACTTGACGGCGGAGCTGATTGCGGCGGCCGACAAGGAGCGCCAGCGCGAGGACTTGCGCTTGCTGTACGTCGCGCTGACGCGGGCCCGCCACGCGTTGTGGGTGGGGCTGGCGGCCTTGAAGGTGGGCAACAGCCAAGACTGCACGGCGCACCGCAGCGCCATCGGCTATCTGCTGGGCGGCGCTGAAAAAATGGACCCCGCCGCGCTGCAAGCGCAGACCGAGCAACTGGTGGCAACTGGCTCCGCGCTTCGGCTGCTGCCTGCGCCCGGCCAGTATCTGCCGTCGCAGACCGCCGTGACCCTGCTGCAAGCGCGCGCCGCGCCCACCGCTTTGAGCGCCTTGCAACCGTACCAAGCCGGCTTTGAGCGGCGCTGGACGATAGGCAGCTTTTCGGCCCTGGTGCGGGCGCTGGCGGCACCGACCGCCGTGACGGTGGCGGTGGCGCGGGACGACGAGACGCTGAACACCGAAACCGGCGAATCAGCGCCACTGCCGGTGTCTTTGCCAACGCCGACGGTTGTTGGTGCATCCGGTCTGGCCACGGTGGAGGGCGCTGCAGCCGTGGACGACCAGCCCTGGCACCGCTTCCCGCGCGGCGCGATGGCCGGCAACTTCTTGCACGATCAACTGGAGTGGCTGGCCGGCGAAGGCTTTGCGCTGGAAGCGAGTCCTGAGCTGCAACAGCAATTGCTGCGCCGTTGCGAGCGCGACGCCTGGGGGCCGCGCGCACCCGCCGTGCAGGCCTGGTTGGTGGCGGCTTGCAAGACCGTGCTGTCGCCGGTCGGCGTGGCGCTGCTGACGCTTCAGAACCCGCTGCCGGAGATGGAATTCTGGTTCCCCGCCGAGGCCCTGGCCAGCGTCGATCTCGATGCCTTGTGCCGCTTGCATTTGCTGGACGGCGCGGCGCGCCCGACCTTGCCCGAGCGTGAATTGCGCGGCATGTTGATGGGCTTTGCCGACCTGGTGTTCGAGCAGGGTGGGCGCTATTTTGTGCTGGACTACAAGTCCAATTCGCTTGGCCGCGAGGACGCCGACTACACCCCGGCAGCCTTGCAGGGCGCGATGGCCGAGCACCGTTACGACGTGCAGGCCGCCCTTTATCTGCTGGCCTTGCACCGCTTGTTGCAAGCACGGCTGGGCGCGGCTTACGACCCGGCCCAGCATTTGGGCGGCGCGGTCTACTTCTTTTTGCGCGGCATTCACGGCCCCACCCAGGGCTGCTATCACGTCGCACCGCCGCTGGCCTTGTTGGCCGCGCTGGACGCTTTGTTGCAAGGCCAGACGGCACTCGCCGCATGAAGGACTCTCAGATGCTTGAACCGGCTGAATTGCTGACTGAATTGCAGCGCTGGAGTGACGAGGGCTGGATACGCCGGCTCGACCGCGCTTTTGCTGCCTTCATGCTGGATCTGTCCCCGCCCTGCGAGGCCCCGGTGCTGCTGGCGGCAGCCTTGCTCGCCCACATGGAAGGGCGGGGCCACAGCTGTTTGGCGCTGGACGAGCTGCTGGCCAACCCGGCCGAGCTGCTCGGTTGGCCACCGCTGGCCGCCGACAGCTTGCGTCTGACCTTGCAGAGCTTGCCGGCTGAGGCGTCCGCCTGGTTGAGCGCGCTGCAGCGCAGCCCGCTGGTGTGGGTGGACGGCGGGGCTTCGGCATCTTCTGCGGCTACGGCTGCTGACGGATCCGCCGCTTCGCCGCTGGTGTTGCGCGGTGCCAAGCTGTATTTGCGCCGCTACTGGGCGTGCGAGCAACGTGTGGCCTCGCAGGTGCTGCAGCGCGCCGCCTTGCAGCAGCCGGTCGATCAAGCGGCGGCACGCGTCTGGCTGGACCGGTTGTTCCCGGCGGCCAGCCCAGGCACGGCGGGTGCCGCTACTTTCGATTGGCAAAAATTCGCTTGTGGCGTGGCGCTGCGCAGCCGTTTGTCCGTCATCACCGGCGGACCCGGCACCGGCAAGACCTATACCGCCGCCCGTTTGCTGGCGCTGCTGTTCGCGGTGGACGCAGCGCCGCAGCGCTTGCGCATCGGGTTGGCCGCACCCACCGGCAAGGCGGCGGCGCGGCTCAAACAGTCGATTGAAGCGGCGCTGGGCGAGCTGCAACTGAGCTTGGGGGACAGCCTGCCGCTGCTGGAGCTGGCCTCTCACATCGGCGCGGCGCGCACCCTGCATTCGCTGCTGGGCGCGCGACCGGACACCCGCAAGCTGCGCGCCGACGCCGCTCATCCGCTGGAGCTGGATGTGTTGATCGTCGACGAGGCGTCGATGATCCATCTGGAGATGATGGCCGCGCTGCTGGAAGCGCTGCCGCCGCAGGCACGGGTGATTTTCTTGGGGGACAAAGACCAGCTCGCCTCGGTGGAAGCCGGTGCGGTGCTGGGCGATTTGTGCCGTGACGCAGAGCGCGGGCGCTACACGGCGGCCACGGCAGCGTTTGCGCTGGCTGTCACTGGGCAGGCGATCCCAAGCGCTTATTTGGCGGACGACGTTGTGGGCGGAGACGCGCAAGCCTTGGCCCAACAAACCGTGATGCTGCGCGAGAGCCGGCGTTTTGGCGGCCCGATCGGTCAGCTGGCGCTGGCCGCCAACAGCGGCGATGCCCGTACCGCCACCACGCTGCTGCGTGCGGACACCAGTCCCGCCCTGCATTGGCTCGACGCCCCCACAGCCGCCGCCGTCGTGCGCCTGGCGGTGGACGGCCGGGCCGGTGCGCCGGGCGGTTACCGCAGCTATTTGCAGGTGTTGAAGCAGCGGCCGGTAGGCGCTGACCGGCCGGCGTTTGAGGACTGGGTGCGGCGCGTGCTGACGGAGTTCGAGCGCTTTCGGCTGCTGTGTGCCGTGCGCGAGGGGGACTGGGGCGCGCTGGGCCTGAATCAAGCGGTCGAGCGGGCCTTGATCAGCCAAGGCCTGCTGGTCAAAGCGGCCGAATGGTATGCGGGCCGGCCGGTGATGGTGACGCGCAATGACCACGGCATCGGCGTCTTCAACGGCGACATCGGCATCGTGCTCAAACCGTTTGCCGAGGATGCGTCCGCCAGCGGTAGCAGCGCGGGCCTCAATTTGAGAGCCTATTTTTCAGACGGCCAAGCGCTGCGCTCGGTCGGCGTCAGCCGCTTGGCCGATGTGGAAACTGCCTTCGCGATGACGGTGCACAAATCGCAAGGCTCCGAGTTCGAGCACACCGTGCTGGTGCTGCCGCAAGAAGCCAGCCGCGTGCTGACCCGGGAGTTGGTCTACACCGGCATCACGCGCGCACGTCGGGCGTTCACTTTGGCAACCGGCTGGCCGCAAGGCTTTGCCAACGCACTGGGCACCCGCACCCAGCGCGCCAGTGGTTTGCTGGAGTTGCTGAATGCGGGGGAGCTGCCGTAGCAGCTTGATTGCTCAGGTTTGCCCGCAGACGGACTTTGACCGGGCGGGCTGCGCCGCTTGGCTGCCGCTGCCTGAGCTGTGCAGTTCAGGCTGTTGCAGCGCCAGCAGCGTGCTCGCGGGTGCTGCGCTGAACGGCGCAGCGTGATGAGCTGAAGTGCAAGCGCTGGCCGCAGTCAGACCCCAATCCGCCAAACTGGTGGCGGCGATGGCAGCGTAACGATGTTGAATTTCAAGATTGACGCTCATGTCCAGCTCCGGAGATGGGATGCGTTTTTACTGTGATTTCTGCTTGGATCAGCGTTGAGTCCAGGCTCGGAATCAGACTCGCTGTACTGACGGCTGAACGGTAACCCAGACCGCTACCGAGCTGATTGAGCGGGATCAAGCTGCGGAACTATGCAGCGCAGCCCACACGGCTGATCGGCCGTGACCGGCTGCCCAGACTCCCAGCCCGAGCCTTAGCCTTGACTGCCCACCGCCATCGTCTTGCGCCCCAGCGCAAACGAGGCCTTGTCGATGTGGCCGTTGACGACCTCGTAAATGCACAGCATCTCGATCGTGCCCTTGCCCTCGGGGAAGTTCCGGGTGATTTCCTCGGCGTCCACCACGATATGGCCCATCACGATGCGGCTGAGCAAACGGGCGTGCAGATCGGGCTCGGCAAAGCGCAACAGGATGCGGGCCTTCAGCTCCTGATGCCCATGCGCGAGCCGCTCGCCATGCAGCGTGTACTGCTCGGCGTCGGGCGCATAGGTAGCCAGCCAAGCGCCGAAGTCTTTGGCGTTGTAAGCATCCAATTGGCGCTGCACCAGCGCGGCGGAGTCTTCAGTGTTCATGGGGTTTGCGGCGAGTCGCCGGGGTTGAAGTCGTCATCCAGTGCGAAGTCGCCGCGCTTGAAGGCCGCGATGATCTCCAGCGCTTCGGCCACAAAGTTGGCTGGTACCCGCACATTGGCCCCGCCCACCGCGCCGGTCAGCAGCGAATGGGCTTGCACCAGATGCGTGTCCCCGGCCTCGGCGGGCACGCCGGCCGCATGCAGGCAAGAGCACAGCAAATGCGCCTCGGTGGGCGTCAAGTAGCGGGCCACCATCGTCATGTCGCCCTGGTAGTCGTCGGCTTGTTCGGCCGCCTGCCGTTCAACGTCTTCCTGCGGTGGCGTCGGCAGCTCCAGCCCGCGCTTGGCCGCAGCCGTTTGCGCCAGCCGCTGCGCTTCATCCGT
This sequence comes from Burkholderiales bacterium, assembly GCA_947450745.1. Lineage (GTDB taxonomy): Bacteria > Pseudomonadota > Gammaproteobacteria > Burkholderiales > Burkholderiaceae_C > Paucibacter_A. The sequence continues at coordinate 1,493 of CANFYD010000034.1, read as the reverse complement.
CAGTTCGCCAGAGCCGATGACTCGGGCCAGTTCCTCGTGGGCGAGCGACTCGAACAACGCGGCCAAATCAGGAATCGTCATGTGGCGCATGCTGGCACCCTCCTGGAGTACCGCCAGGCCCGCGACTCTGGCTGCGTCGGGTGGGCCGCCTCCGGGCGGTACTGCGGCTCGGCTCGAACTGTGGCTCCTGCTCGGGCTTGCCGGGCTTGCTGACGGGCTTGCTGTCGGGTGCTCATGGGGTCCAAGGATAACCGCCGCAGGTTTTGCCAGACGGCTGCGATGGGCTTGGCCAGCCCGCCGACTGCACAAGCCCCGTCTGAATTCACGGCGATTTCGACTGCTCAGCCGCCCGCACCAGTTGCTCAATCACCTCGTTTGCCGCCTTCAAATCAAGTCCAGTCTGTTCGCGATGCGCCTTGATCGCGGCCACCTTTGATCCCGGTTGCTGGGCCAAGTCCTTGACGAGATCTGACGGCTCAGCGAACTTTGCCCCCCCCCCACGCGACCCCAAGATGCCGCAAAAGCGCATCAAGCTTGGCTTCTGCGTTGCGCAGCCGCTCGTGAATTTGAGCCAGCCTGTGCACGCCAAGAGCAAGTGCAACAACGAAAAATATCGGCAGATATTCGAGCATTTTGCTTCCGTTGCCTGTTGGGTTTACGAGCGAAAACGGCGTGCGGAAGGTCGCTTGAAAGCACTGAATTTGTGTGTTTTTTGCCTGCTGGTTCGATCAGTCATTGATGCCGCAATAGATCCCCGTCATGCAGGACTCTGCGCTTGAAATGCGTCGGTGATGGACGATTTGTTCAAGCTTGAATCGGTTGTCCTTTCTCAATGGCAAGGCCAGCCCAACGTTCACCATGAAGGCGCTTTGCATCGATCGAGGAATTTCCTGCGGAGTGCCGGAAACAAGTACTCAGCCAATTTTCAACTGGAGACTGTCATGTATCGATTCACACGTTCCGCTTTGGTCAAAAACGCAGCGGGTATGCCAGCTGCCATACAACTTGCCAACAGGATCTGCGCCCATGTCAACGAACTCAACGGCATGAAAATGAAGGTAGGCGTGGAGATGTTCGGCAGCACGAGAATTCACTGGTCTTATGAGGTTAGCAGTCTCGAGGAAGTGGCTCAACTGAACGCAAAGCTGATGCAGGACCATCTGTATTGGGAAATGCTCGAACAGACTAAAGCCCTCTGGGCGGACGGAAGCATGCGGGACACCATCACGAAAATGATCGACTAGTTGTCAAGTCCCGGCTGGCTATCAACCCGCTTTACAAAAAAGTCAGGTTTCTCAGCTTGCCATTTCTTCAGCGCTTGAATAGGCGGCAAGTGATTGAGCCAACGCGGAGGAATCAGTTGCTTGCATGTCGTCAAATAGTTGTCGAGCATGGCCTTCAACTCGGCTGCTGAGGTGAAGCGCATTTGGTTTACTACCTCGCTGACTCCGTCGTTGAAGCGCTCCACTAGATTTGCGACCTGCCCCTTTTTT
>CANFYD010000033.1 GCA_947450745.1 Burkholderiales bacterium | reverse complement strand
TGCGCCAGTTGCTTGCGCACTTCGCCGTCCACCTCGGAACGCACCGACTCGAAACTCTTTTTGTCACCACCGCGCACGGCGGTCAATTGAATGACGTGGTAGCCGAAATCGGACTCGACCACGTTGCTGATGTCGCCGGCTTTGAGGGCGAAAGCTGCTTCTTCAAACGGCTTGACCATGGCCCCACGGCCAAAGAAGTCGAGGTCGCCGCCGTTCAGCGCGGAACCCTCGTCCTGCGAATTCTTGCGGGCCAGGTCGGCAAAGCCGGACGGGTTCTTGCGCGCTTGTGCCAGCAGCTCTTCGGCGCGGGTTTTGGCGGTGGCGCGGTCAGCGGCCGAGGCCGATTTGTCGGCCTTGATCAGGATGTGGCTGGCGCGGCGCTCTTCGGCCACGGCGTAGCGGGACGCGTTCTCGTCGTAGTACTTGCGCAGGTCGTCGTCAGCCACTGTCACGTCTTTTTTCAGGGCTTCCAGATCCAGCACCAGATATTGAATCTGCGCGCTTTCCGGCAACTGGAACTGAGCAGCATGGGCGGGGTCTTTGTAGAAGGCTTCGATCTCGGCGTCCGACGGCTGAATGCCGGCGGTGAAATCCTTTGGCGCAAAGCGCTGGATCTGCACTTCACGCTGCTGTAGCAGGGCATCGAAGGCGACGCCTGCATTGGCGACCAGCGCCGGCACGGAGCCCGTCACGCCAGCCGTCACCTGGCGCAGGGTCAGGTCTTGGCGGAGTCGTTCGACAAACATCTGCGAGCTCATGCCCTGCGCAGCGATGACGCCTTTGTTGATGGTGCCGTCCGGGTTGCGCAGAAATGCGAACTGCGGATCGTTCAAGAACATGGCCTGCAAGCGCTCGTCGCTGACCATCAAGTGCTGCTGCACGGCGGCCGCTTGCATGACGCGCTCGCGCACCAGGCCGTCGAGCGAATCGCGCCGCAGCTCGGGCGCGTCAAACAATTTGGCGTCCAGATTGGGCATCTGGCGGCGCATCCGTTCGATCTGGTCGCGGTGCGCCACATCCCACTCGGCTTGGGTAATTTTGTGGCCGTCCACCGTGGCGACACCGGCGTTGGAGCCATCCATGAAGCTGGTGTAACCCTGCATACCGACCAAGGCAAAGGACGGCAGGATCAGGATCAGCAAAATGAACTGAAAAAGACGCGTGTGCTTACGAACAAATTCAAACATCAAAAAACCTCAGTCACTGCAGACACGACAAAGGCGAACCGGGGTTCGCCTTTGGGTGGGATGGCAACTAGCCACAGCCCAGCTCCAAGCACGATTTGGATTCAGGGCAATTTTGGTGGGTGCTGACGGGCTCGAACCGCCGACCTGCGCCGTGTAAAGGCGATGCTCTACCAACTGAGCTAAGCACCCGGATAAACCGGAAAATTCTGACGATCAGTTGATCGCGTCTTTCAGCGCCTTGCCCGGGCGGAACTTGGGCACTTTGGCGGACTTGATTTCGATCACATCGCCGGTGCGCGGGTTGCGACCGACTCGTGCGCTTCGTTCCGTGACGCTGAAGGTGCCGAAGCCTACCAGAGAAACCGAGCCATTTTCTTTCAGAGCAGCGGTCACCGCGTCAATCATGGATTCCAAAGCACGGGTTGCGGCCGCTTTGGGCATGTCGCACTGCACGGCGATGTGATCGATCAGTTCGGACTTATTCACTTCACTGCCTTCTCGGAAATATCAACGGCCTAATTCGTTTGCAGAGCCTGCTTCATTCGGGATTCACCCCAAACGCGGGGAGCGGTACGGCCCGTCCGCAGTGGACATCAACTCAAGCGGGAGATGGATTCTATGTGAATTCTGCCGCCGCTTTGGGCACGAGCCGATCAAATGCGCCGATCAAGCGCGCCTGACCACCCAAAAAACGCCCAGCGCGCTCAAGCCCATGCCCAGCCACATCGCGACGCCGATCGGCTCGTCAAACAGCACCCAGGCGAGCAGCGCAGCGCACGGCGGCACCAAATAAAGCAGGCTGGTGACGCGCGTGGCCGCGCCCTTTTGCAACAGCAAAAATAGCAGCGAACTGCCGCCCAGCGTCAGCGCCAGCACCGACCAGGCGAGCGCAATCCAGAGGTCGCGGTGCCAGACCACAGGCTCGGTTTCCAGCAGCGACAGCGGCGCCGCCAACAACAGCGCGGCCGTCAGCTGGATCAGCATCGCCGAGCGCGCATCGGCCGGTTTGACGAAGCGTTTTTGGTACAGCGCGCCGAAGCTGATGGCCAGCAAGGCGGCAATGCCCAGGCCGAGGTTCAGCCCGCTGATCTCGCCCTGCCCCAGCTTGCTGCCGACCACCAGCAGCAGGCCCAGCAAACCGAGCAACAAGCCGGCCCATTGCAGACGGCGCAGCGGCGCTTGGCTGCGGTCATGGGTGGCGTGCAGCCAAAGCGCCGTCAACAGCGGCTGCAGGCCGGCGATCAAGGCCATGGTGCCGGCACCCAAGCCATGCTTGACGGCGGCCCAGCCGCAGATCAGATAAATCGCGTGGGTGCTGAAGCCCAGCACGGCCAAATGGCCCCACTGCGCCGGCTCGCTGGGCCAAGCGGCACCGGCCAACTTGGCCCAGAGGCCAAAACACAGCACGCTGAGGGCAAACCGGATGGCGAGAAAAGTGATCGGCGGCGCATGCGGCATGCCCAGCCGGGCCACCACAAAGCCGGTGCACCAGATGGCCACGAACAGAGCGGGCATGGCGCCTATCCAGGCGTCTTTGTTTCGCGTCACGGTGCGGGTCTGCGGCTGGCTAGCGAGCTTTGGCGCGGATTTCCGGCACGGCTTTTTGCAGGTAATAAACCATCGACCAAATGGTCAGCACGACGGCGGCGTAGATCAGCCACGTGCCCCACAAGCTGGTGCGAATCACGCCGAACAGCAGCCCGTCGTAGAGCAGGAACGGGATGGCAATCATCTGCACCATGGTCTTGAGCTTGCCCACCATGTGCACCGCCACGCTGCCCGAGGCACCGATCTGCGCCATCCACTCGCGCAGCGCCGAAATGGCGATCTCGCGCCCGATGATGACCAGGGCCACCAGCGCATTGACGCGCCCGAGTTCAAGCAACACCAGCAAGGCCGCACAGACGAGGATTTTGTCGGCCACCGGGTCCAGGAAAGCGCCAAAGGCCGAGGTTTGGTTCAGCTTGCGGGCCAAGTAGCCATCGAGCCAATCAGTCAAAGCCACCAGCACAAAGAGCGCCGTGGCAAAGATGTTTTTATGCTCCGAAGACAGGTCGAGGTAGAACACCCCGACGATCAAAGGAATGGCCAGAATTCGGGCCCAGGTGAACAGTGTTGGCAGGGTAAGAAACATCGCCCGATTGTGCCCAACAATGGGGCAGCGCCGAGCCCTGCCCTTGTAGATTGAAATTTATTGTTGCTGCTGTGATCAAGCAGCCATCACACGGATGCCATCAATCCAGCGTACGGGGCTTGAAGCGGCGCTCGTCGTTGAACAGAAATGTTTCGTTGAACAGCCAGGGTTTGGGCATGTGCGCGACATTGCCAAATGGCGCAGCGCGGTGCACGGCGGCAATCGCCAGCTCCACCGTGTCGTGCGCCTGCTTCGGGTGGCGAATGACCAGGATGCGTTTGACGCTGCCGTCCTGGTGCAGCTCCACCTCCAGCACCGGAATGGCCAGCAGGATAGACGGCGAATCGCCCATATAGCTGTGATCCGGGCTGGCAGCGACCAAGCGGTGGGCGGCCTGCAAACGCAACTCATCACGCGTGCGATTCGGTTTGGGCGCGGCCAGCGGCGGCGGTTTGGCGGCCGCGCGCGGAGCACCCGGGGCGGCCGGATCACCTGCCGGCAGCGTCGTTTTGGGCAAGGCAGCGGGTGGCGTGGCTGCCTGGGTTTGCGCCGGGGTGACTACCGACGGTGGTGAATTGGTGCAGGCACTCAAGATCGCCAGCAAACCCAGCCCGGCCGCCAAGCGGGGCCAGCGGATCACGCCACCGACTCCACCCGCAGGATTTCGCGGTTCAATGCAGGACACGATAAATCTCCTCAGCCAATTCTTTCGACACGCCCTTGACCGTGGCAATCTCGTCCACGCTGGCCTCGATGACGCCGCGCACGCCGCCAAAACGCTGCAGCAATTGGGCCCGCTTCTTCGGGCCAATGCCGGCCACATCCTCCAGCCGCGAGCCGCCGGTGCGCACCGCCGCCCGCCGCGCACGCATGCCGGTGATGGCAAAGCGGTGCGCCTCGTCGCGGATCTGCGCCACCAGCATCAGCGCGGCCGAATCGCGGCCCAAGTAGACTTTTTCGCGGCCATCGGCAAACACCAGCTCTTCAAGCCCGACCTTGCGGCCCTCGCCTTTTTCGACACCGACGATCAGGCTCAAGTCCAGCCCCAGCTCCTCGAACACGCCGCGCGCCATCGACACCTGGCCGCGCCCGCCGTCCACCAGCACCAAGTCCGGCAAGCGCGCCGTGCCCAGTTGCGCGGCCTCGGCCAACTTGCTGTAGCGCCGCGTCAGCACTTGGCGCATGGCGGCGTAATCGTCGCCGCCGGTGATGCCTTCGATGTTGTAGCGGCGGTACTGGCTGCTTTGCATCTGATGGTCTTCAAACACGACACAGGACGCGACCGTGGCCTCGCCGGCGGTGTGGCTGATGTCGAAACATTCGATGCGGAACTTGTCCAGCTCCTGCACGCTGAGGTCGAGCGCCTCGATCACCGCGCGGGTGCGCGCTTGCTGCGAACCTTCTTCGGACAACAGCCGCGCCAGCGCCAGTTCGGCCCCCTTCACGCACATCTCTTGCCAGATGCGGCGCTGGCCGCGTGGCTGGGCTTGCACCGTCACCTTGAAGCCGGCCTGCACGGTCAGCGCCTCGGCCAGCGCGTCGTCCACCGCCTCGCTGACGACGATCAGCGAGGGCACTTGGGAGTCCAGGTAATGCTGACCGATGAAGGCTTCCAGCACCAAGCGGTCGGCCGACGGGCGCGCAACGGGTGCGCTGACGCTGCCTTCATCACCGGCTTCGTCGTCGGCCTCGCTCAATTGCAGCGCGGTCGCTTCTTCGACATGCTTGGGGAAGAAGGCCCGGTCGCCCAGATGGCGGCCGCCGCGCACCATCGCCAGGTTGACGCAGGCGCGGCCGCCCTGCACCTTGACCGCCAGGATGTCGACGTCCCGGTCGCGGCCGGTGGCGCTGTTTTCGTCCATCGATTGCTGCTGCAGGATGCGGGCCAGCGCGCTGATCTGGTTGCGCACCTCGGCCGCCAGCTCGAACTTCAGCGCGTCGGCAAAGGCCATCATCTGCGCTTGCAGACCGTCCAGCACTTGCTGGGTTTCGCCCAGCAAAAAGCGCTCCGCGTTGCGCACGTTCTGGCGGTATTCCTCGTTCTGGCCTTCTTTTTGCAGGTCAGGAACGCAGGGGCCGGAGCAGCGCCGGATCTGATACAGCAAGCAGGGCCGGCTGCGGTTGTTGAAGACGGTGTCCTCGCAGGTGCGCAACTTGAAGACCTTCTGGATCAGCTGAATCGACTCCTTCACCGCCCAGGCGCTCGGGAACGGGCCGAAGTAGCGGTGGCGCTTGTCCACCGCACCGCGGTAATAGCTGATGCGCGGGAACTCGTGGCCGCTGAGCTTCAAGTAGGGGTAGCTTTTGTCGTCCCGGAACAGGATGTTGAACTTGGGGTTCAGCGTCTTGATCAGGTTGTTTTCAAGCAGCAGCGCCTCGGACTCGGTGCGCACCACCGTGGTCTCCATGCGGGCGATACGTGACACCATCAGGCCGATGCGCGTGCCGCCGTGGTCCTTCTGGAAATAGCTGGAAACGCGCTTTTTCAGGTGCTTGGCCTTGCCGACATACAGCACCTGGTCTTGCACATCGAAGTAGCGGTAGACGCCCGGCAGGCCCGGCAGCGCCGCCACTTCAATCAACAGGCGGGCGCGGCCGTCCGAGGCGGCTTTTTCGGCCACCATCACTTGCTGGGCCTGGGCGGTTTCAACGATGACGCGCGCGGCGGCCCAATCGGCCTCGGCGGCGGCACCGATTTGCGCGGCACTGACGGAAGGCGTTGTCGACGACGGGGGCTCAGGAGGCGAGCGGTCGGGTTTGGAGGAATCTGAACCTTGCATGGGGCGCGATTGTGCCGCGACACACCCGGATAATTCCCGCATGAAATTGCAATGGGATGTGTTTTGCCGGGTCATCGACAACTTCGGTGATGTCGGCGTCAGCTGGCGGCTGGCTTGCGACTTGGCCTCGCGCGGCCAGACGGTCAGGCTCTGGTTGGACGACGCCTCGGCGTTGCGCTGGATGGCACCCGAGGGCAGCCCGGCCGGCGTGGCAGTGCTGCCCTGGTCAGCCAGTGGCACCGAAGTGAACATAGGCGACGTGGTGGTCGAGACCTTTGGCTGCGAACTGCCCGAAGCTTTTGTGGCCAGAATGGCGGCGCGATCCGTGCCGCCGCGCTGGATCAATCTGGAATATCTCAGCGCCGAAAGCTATGTGGAACGCAGCCACGGCCTGAGCTCGCCGCAGTTCAGCGGCCCCGGTGCCGGGCTGAACAAACGGTTCTTCTACCCCGGCTTCACCGCCAAAACCGGCGGGCTGTTGCGCGAGCCGGGCTTGTTCGAGGCGCAGGCACAGTTCGACGCCAGCGGCTGGCTGGCGGGCTTGGGTGTGCAGCGGAGGCCGGGCGAACGCATCGTCAGCTTGTTTGCTTACCCGCCAGAATCGCTGACCACCCTGCTCAAGCTGCTGGCTCAAGGCTCGCAAATGGGAAATGGGGCGCTTGAGCCGACGCTGCTGTTGGTCTGCCCCGGCAAGGTGCAGGAACAGCTGCGGGACATGACCGGGCTGAGCTTGCCGAGCGCTTGGCGCTGGCAGGCCCTGCCCTATTTGAGCCAGCGCGACTTCGACCATTTGCTGTGGGCCGCCGACCTGAACTTGGTGCGCGGCGAGGACTCGTTCGTGCGCGCTCAGTGGGCCGGCAAACCGTTTGTCTGGCAGATCTACCCGCAAGCCGACGGTGCCCACGGCCCGAAGCTGGAGGCTTTCATGGACCTCTGGCTGGCGCAGGCCGAACCGGCTTTGGCGCGGCAGCTGCGGGCGCTGTGGCGCGGCTGGAATGGCTTGCCGAGCTCAGCGGTTGCGGGCGCTGCAGCGTCTACCGGTCAGGTGGCGGGTTCGGCCGCCGCTGCGCATGCACTGCAATGGCGTGCAAATTTGGCCGCCCAGCCGGACCTCAGCACGCAATTGATGCGCTGGGTGAGCGGCGACCCAGGCAAATCAAGCTAAAATCTGCGGCTTTGCCGCGCCATGGAGACTGTTGTTGGCGCAGGCTACGGGAGCTATCGGTGAGCGTTTAACCACGTTGACCCCAGACTCATCAAATCTGGCGCCCCAAAGAAACCCCTCCCATATCGGAACCCCCATGAAGATTGCACAAGAATTCCGCGCCGGCAACGTGATCATGCACGGCAAGGACCCCATGGTCGTGCTGAAGACCGAATACAGCCGCGGTGGCCGCAACGCCGCCACCGTGCGCATGAAGCTGAAGAGCCTGCTGAGCAGCTCGAACACAGAAGTCGTGTTCAAGGCCGACGACAAGCTCGACCAGGTCATGCTGGAGAAGAAGGACTGCACCTACACCTACTTCGCTGACCCGATGTATGTGTTCATGGACGACGAGTACAACCAGTTCGAAGTCGAAGCCGAAAACATGGGCGACGCGATCCAGTATCTGGAAGACGCGATGGCCGTTGAAGTGGTGTTCTACGACGGCAAAGCCATCTCGGTGGAAGTGCCCACCTCGGTGGTGCGCGAAGTCATCTGGACCGAGCCCGCCGTCAAGGGCGACACCTCAGGCAAGGTCCTGAAGCCCGCCAAGCTGGCCACCGGCTTTGAAATCCCGGTGCCCATCTTCGTCGCTCAAGGCGACAAGATCGAAATCGACACCCGCACGCACGAGTACCGCAAGCGCGTCTAAGACTGCCCGGACGATGAGCCGAGTGCTTGCACTGCGGCTCGCTCCGGCGGTATCAAAAATGGCACCCTCGGGTGCCATTTTTATTGGGACAGCCGATTTCAGTGCAGCTTGCGGCCCGGCTTGGCCGAGGCCTTGGCCACGGTCATGGACGACTTCGTGGCGCCGGCTTTTTTGGCACTCTTGGCGCTCTTGGACTTCTTGGCCGCAGTCTTCTTGGCCGCAGACTTTTTGGCGGCGGCTTTTTTGGCGGCGGCCTTTTTGCTGGCTTGGGTCTTCTGAGTCGCTACCTTTGCCTTGGTCGTTGCCGTTGCCTTGGCCGCAGCGGGGGCTTTGGCCGGAGCTTGCGCTTGCGCCCTGGGCTCGGTAATGACGCGGCCGACAACGGCGGGTGCCACAGGTTGGGCCACCTGCACCGGCTGAACGGCTTGCATCGGCGCTGGTTGAGCCATGGCCGCGCTGGCGAAGACTGTGAACAGAGTCAAGGCAATGGTATTTTTCATGTCGATCTTTGTCGTTCAAACAGATGGGTGGAAGGAAATCTCGGGGATTCTAGCCACGTAGGGCGAGTCGAGACCCGCGAGCGATATCGGCAAGGGCAGCGCAGTGCCGACATGGGCTGGCCGACCGCAACACAGGTGCCACGGCAGACCGCACGCGGGTCGCGACCCGCCCTACAAATGCGGGGTCAACAAGCGCTGAGGCGGTTCAAACAAAAACGCCCTGCCGCAACCACTTGGTCGCTACCCATTTTTCGCCTTCGCGCACCGGTGCGCCGCCGTGCAGACTTTGGGTTTCGGGGTGCGGCCTGTCGTAGCTGAAAAACACCGCATTGCCCTTGATGGGCTGCACCTCCAAGCCGACATCCGGGAAGGTCGTTGCCCCACCGCCAGCGGGCGTGTTGAGGTACATCACGATGGTGGCGAGGCGCTGCCCGCCGCGCAGCAAAATGCCCGGCGTGCTGGCACTTTCGGGGTCGAAATAGTCGTAGTGCGGCAGATATTCAGCGCCCGGCCGGTAGTGCAGGATTTGCAGACCCTCACCGCGCTCGGCCGGCCAATTCAGCAGCAGCGCCAAGCGCGCCTCGACGCGCCGCACCACCTCGTTTTCAGCCCGCTCGAAAAACATGCCGTCGCTGGTGCGCGCGGCATTCACCTCGCTGACGCCCTCGGCGTACTCAGCGCTGGCGACCGTCTCCGAGCGGGCCAGGCGGGCGGCGGACAAAGCCACCATCGCGTCGCATTCCTCGTCCGACAACAGGCCGCCAAACACCACCACTCGAGGGCGCGCCAGCGTCAGCAAGACCTTGACCTCGCGGTCACCGGCCCACAGCAGCGCGTGGCCGCCAGACAAATCAGGCTCGGGCAAAGCTTGCGACAGCTCGGCGGCTGGACGCTCGGCCAGCGCTGCGCCGGCTGCAGGGTCCAAGGCCTCAAGCAGCGCCCGCTGCGCCACGGCAGCATCCCAGCCGCTGGCCAACATGGACGCCAGCACCTGTTCGGCAGCATGGCCAAGCTGGGTCTGCTCGACGATCCAAGACCGCAGTTCGGTGGTGACGACTTGTGCGCTGCTCATGAGGTCATGGACTCCAAAGGGTGAGAATAATTCGTAGCGAGCGGTCGTCAGGCTAGGCGGACGGAGCGCAGGGACCGGAACGTACTCCCTGTACGTGAGGATTCCGAGCACCGGACCAACAACGCATGGCGGCTGCGGAGTAGAAAGACTCTCACCCTCTCAGACTAGGCGGCGGCGGAACAGCAAGCGGTCGGGCGTGGACAACTCGGCTTGATAGGCATAACCGTCCAGATCGAAGCCCTGCAATCCGGCCGGTGTGTCGATGCGCTGCTGGACGGCGTAGCGCGCCATCAAACCGCGTGCCCGCTTGGCGAAGAAGCTGATGATCTTGAACTTGTCGGTCTTCCAGTCCTCGAACACGCAGTGGATCACGCGCGGCTGCAGGCAGGGCCGATCCGCAGCGCGGAAATACTCTTGCGAGGCCAGGTTGACGATGACCGGCACCTGAGCGGCGGCAGCGCGTGCATTCAGGTGCTCGGCCAATTGGTCGGCCCAGAAGCCGTAAAGATTGCTGCCGGCCGCATTGGCCAAGCGGGTTCCCATTTCCAGCCGATACGGTTGCAGCAGATCGAGCGGGCGCAGCACGCCGTACAGCCCGGACAGGATGGCCAAGTGCGCTTGCGCCCATTGCAAGTCCGCCGTGCTGAGGCTGGCGGCATTCAGGCCGTCGTAGACATCGCCGTTGAAGGCCAGCACGGCCGGCTTGCTGTTGGCCGGCGTGAACTTGGGGGCCCAGGCGTGGTAGCGCGCCACATTCAATTCCGCCAGCGCGGGGGACAAATCCATCAGCTCGGCCACATCGGCCGCCGACTGGCTGCGCAACAGCTTGATCAGCGTCTTGGACTGGGGCAAAAACTGCGGCTCGGTGGCCAGTTCTTGCAGTGCGGTGGGCACGGGAGTTTCGTAGTCGAGCGACTTGGCGGGCGAGAGCAAATAGAGCATGACGGGCATTCTCGCCGGACTTGAGGGCGGCCTGCCGCTGCGGCCGGCGAATGCCACAGCCACGGCCACAAAAAAGCCCGCCGAAGCGGGCTTGACAGCGCTTGATGGAGCGCGTGGTGCAGCGCGAGGTGCAGCACGCTTTATTTGGCCAGCAGCTGATTGACAGCGGCCACATCGGCCGGGTTCAGCTGACCGGCGGCTTGGCGCAGCTTGAGCCCGTTGACCACCACGTCGTAGCGGGCCTTGGCCAAGTCGCGCTGGGTGGTGAACAGCTGGGTCTGGGCGTTCAGCACGTCCAGGTTGACGCGCACGCCGACCTTGTAGCCCAGTTGCGTGGCGTCGAGCGCCAGCTTGCTGGACGACTCGGCCGCTTCCAGCGCCTTCACCTGGGCGGTCAGCGACTGCACGCCGAAAAAGGCGCGGCGTGTGCCTTCGGACACCGAGCGGCGGGCAAAGTCGACGTCGTTGCGAGATTTTTCTTCCAGCGCCAGGGTTTCCATGATGCGGTTCTGGGTGGCCCCCCCGGTATAAAGCGGGTAATTCAGTGAAATACCCAGCGATGCATTTTTGGTGTTGCCCGCCCCCGATGTCGTGGCGGCTTGACCCGACAGACTGTTTTGCAGGTGCTGAGCGCCCAGGGTGCCGGTCAAGTCGATCGTCACGCCTTCGGCGGCACGGGCCTTGCTGGTTTCCAGTTGAGCCACTTCCAGACCCAGACGAGCCTTGCGTATAGACGGATGCTGCTCATCTGCCTGACTCACCCAGGGCTCCACATTGACCGGCATCACCGCAGGCAGCGCCACTGGCACGGCCAGCGGCTTGGGCAGCACGCCAACACGGCCGACCAACTGGTCGAGCGTCACGCCCTTGATCCGCAAATCGTTGTCAGCACCGATTTCAGCGGCTGTGGCCAAGTCAAAGCGAGCTTGTGCTTCACGCGTGTCGGTGATGGTGGCCGTGCCGACTTCAAAATTGCGCTTGGCCGAAGCGAGCTGCTCGGCAATCGCCGCCTTGCTGGTCTGCGTGGTGGCCAGCGCATCCTTGGCTGCCAACACATCGAAATAGGCTTGCGCCACGCGCACGATCAGGTCTTGTTCGGCGGCCTCCAGATCGGTCCTGGCGGCGCCCAAGCTGCGCTGTGCTTGGCTGATAGTCAGCGCATTGCCGCGGTTGAAGACCGCATATTTGGCCGTCAGACCGGCTTGCAGCAGGTCGGAATTCACTGTCATTCCGGACGGAATATCCGAGCGCTGATGCGAACCTGTCAAGCCCAGACCGACGCTCGGGCGGGCCAAGGCATCGGCCTGCGCGGCCTTGTACTGGGCCGAATCGGCCAGAGCCGCTGCGGCCAAATAAATCGCATCGAAAGCCCGAGCTGCGTCGTAAAGCTCTTGCAGACTCTGTGCCTGCACGCCACTCGCCCCGCCAAAGGCCAGCAACAGCGCCAGACCCAGGCGTTTCAACGGTTGGTTTTCAATCAATGCGCGGTGCGTAGACATGGGCGTCCTTGTCGGGAAGTGAATTTTGAAATGGGCTAACGTGCTGGCTGGCTGACAGGATGGCGGGCGGCTGCAAAGCGTGGTGTTCGGTGACCTGCCGTCAATAGCGCGGCACGCTGCCATCGGCCTCGCTGGACCAGGCATCGATGCCGCCGGCGAGGTTATAGACGGAATCAAAGCCCTGGCGCTGCAGGAATGCGACGACCTGCAGACTTCGCATGCCGTGATGGCAATAACAGACGATGGGCTGCTGCGGGTCCAGCTCTTGCCAGCGGGCCGTCACCTCACCCATCGGCATCAACAGGCTGGCCGCGCTGGCCGTGCTGGAGGGCTGGATGCTGGCGAGCGCAGCCTCCCAGGGCTCGCGCACATCCAACAGCAGCAGCGAGGCGGGCGCTTCTTGCGCAGACAACATTGTCTGCAACTGCAGCACGCTGAGCTGAATCAAGCCGCTCAAAATGCGAATTCGCTGGTGACGGCAAAGCCCTGCAAACGCGGGGCCACCGTGTCGAACAAGATGGTGGTGCGGAAGTCTTGCTCACCCACGCGGGTGATCAACTGCGCCCGCATCACCGGCTCTTCGCCGACGATGGCGGCCAAGCGCCCGCCCACTTTCAACTGGTCCAGCAAGACTTGCGGCACGGCAGCCACCGAGCCGGACAGCAGAATCACATCGAACGGTGCCTCGGCGGCCAGGCCTTTGGCACCGTCTTGCTCGCGCACGGTGACGTTCATCACGCCGGCACGCTTCAGGTTGGCGGTGGCGAAGTTGACCAATTCGTGATTGGTTTCCAGCGAAATGACGCGCTGCGCACGGTGGCCGAGCAAGGCCGCCATGAAGCCGCTGCCGGTGCCGATTTCCAACACTTTTTCGTGCCTCGCCACGTTCAGCTCCTGCAGCAAGCGGGCTTCAACCCGCGGGGCGAGCATCTGCTGGCCGCCGGGCAGCGGCAATTCGGTGTCCATGAAGGCCAGGGCCTTGTGCTCGTCGCAGACGAAATCTTCTCGTTTGACGACGGCCAGCAGCGCCAGCACACCCGCGTCCAGCACGTCCCAAGGCCGGATTTGCTGTTCGATCATGTTGAAGCGGGCTTGTTCGATATTCATCTCAATTCCTTGGGGGCGGCGTCATTCAAAGCCGGGATTCTATGGGTTGGGCGGGGGGATGAGCTTGCGCTGGGGCAGTGAACTTGCTTTTGAACCACAGGCCCAAATCGTCCAAGTAGCAATAGATCACCGGCACCACCACCAAGGTCAGCAGCGACGAGGTGATGACCCCGCCAATCACCGCCTGCCCCATCGGGGCGCGCTGCTCCGAGCCTTCGCTCAGCGCAAAGGCCAGCGGCACCATGCCGAACACCATCGCCAGCGTCGTCATCAGGATCGGGCGCAACCTGACCCGGGCCGCGTGCAGCAGCGCTTCGTTGCGGCCCATCGGCTCGGCATCGACCCCGTGGCCATGCTCGCCGGCACGCGAGCGGATGGCAAAGTCGATCAGCAGAATCGCGTTCTTGGTCACCAACCCCATCAGCATGACCACGCCGATGATGCTGAACATATTCAAGGTCGAGCGGAACAGCAGCAGCGCCAGCACCACACCGACCAGGGTCAGCGGCAGCGAGCTCATCAGGGCCAGCGGCTGCAAAAAGCTCTTGAACTGGCTGGCCAGAATCATGTAAATGAAGATGACGGCCAGGCCCAGCGCGCCGAGCGCGTAGTTGAAGGACTCGGTCATGTTCTTGGTCGAGCCGCCAAAGCTGTAGCGGTAGCCGGGCGGGAAGGCGGTGTCGTCCAACACCTTCTTGATCTCGGCCGACACCTCGCCCGAGCTGCGACCCAGCGCATTGCCGTCGATGGTGATCTCGCGGCTGAGGTCGCGCCGGTTGATCTGGTTCGGCCCGGTCGACGGCCGCACCTGCGCCACTTGCGACAGTTGCACCACCCGCGCCGAGCCGTCCGCTGCCGGCGCCACATTGATCGGCATGCGCTTCAGGTCACTCAGGTTGTCGCGGCCTTGCGGCCCCAGGCGCACGATCACGTCGTAGTTCTCACCGTCCGGTGCGCGCCAGTTGCCCACCGTGGTGCCGGCCAGCATGGTGCGCAGCGTGCTGGCCAGCGCGTTGACGTTCAGGCCCACATCGGCGGCAGCGTCGCGTTTGACCTCGATGGCAACGGTCGGCTTGTCCGGCTTCAGCGTGCTGTCCACATCGACCAGGCCCGGGATCTTGCTCAAGCGGGCCAGCACTTGCTGAGAAATACGCCCCAGCTCGCCCAGATCCGGCCCCTGGATCGAGAACTGCAAGCTTTTGCCCCCGCCCAGATCGGTCTGCCCGATGTTGGTGATGGTGATACCGGGCACGGCGCTGAGCATTTGCCGCATCGGCTCGGCCAGGTCACCGACGCTGCGCTTCCTGTCCTTGCGGTCCAGCAGGCGCACGTAAATGGCACCGTAAATCTTGCCGGCCGCAAAGCCGCTGTTGATGGTGGTGACGGTGTAGCGGACCTCGGGCAACTGGCGCA
>CANFYD010000032.1 GCA_947450745.1 Burkholderiales bacterium | reverse complement strand
GCCGATAGAGGCGCTGCAGATCAGCAGTGATCAGGCCGAGGCGTCTGCTGACGCCTGGGTCTTCAGCGCCGAGCTGCTGGCCTGCCACGCTAGTCATCAAAGCCGCAGCTTGGAGCTGCGCACCGCGCAGGGTGAACTGCTGGGGCTGCGCCTGACCGATCAGCGCAGCTTGCCCCCGCTGGGCGCTCAGCTGAGGCTGAGCATTCCGGCGCAGGCGCTGCGCTATCTGGCCGACTGAGCGCTGGTGCTGCTTTTCATGGCGATCAGCCGGACAAGCCTGCCCTCAATGGTGCCGCTGCGCCAGCCTGTCCATCAAGCGGCAACGCGACAACGCCAGCCACTCGACCAGGCCGTAAACCAACGCGGCCATGATGGCGAGCAGGGCGAGAACGGGCGGACGGCGGGGCATGAACATGGCGGTTCTTTCTCGACAAGCAATAACGCTCAGAGGAGTCTGCCGC
Source organism: Burkholderiales bacterium (assembly GCA_947450745.1). Lineage (GTDB taxonomy): Bacteria > Pseudomonadota > Gammaproteobacteria > Burkholderiales > Burkholderiaceae_C > Paucibacter_A. The sequence continues at coordinate 14,120 of CANFYD010000032.1, read as the reverse complement.
GCGACTGTGTCAATTTGATGGCGAGCCGCTGCCCTGTGGCGCAGCGCCTGAGGATGACGCCATGAACGCGGCCGCAGCTGACCCAGCGCCACTGGACGAGCTGGCGCAACTGGAGCAATTGCTGCGCGACGGCGGCAGCCATCTGAGCTGCCGCACGCTGTGCGAGGTCAGCAGCGCGGGCCGGACCTTTCCGGTGCAGGCGATCACGCTGGGCAACCCCGACCCGGCTTTGCCGGCAATCGGCCTCTTCGGCGGCGTTCATGGGCTGGAGCGCGTCGGCTCGGCGGTGGTGCTGGCGTGCCTGCGCAGCTTGGTGCGGCGGCTGCGTTGGGACAGCACGCTGCATCAGCTGCTGGACGGCTTGCGCGTTGTCTTTATCCCCGTCGTCAACCCGGGCGGCATGTGGCGCGGCACGCGGGCCAACCCACAGGGCATCGACCTGATGCGCAATGCGCCGGTGAATTGCTTGAGCGGCGCACCATTTTTGCTCGGCGGCCAGCGGCTCAGCGCCGGCCTGCCCTGGTATCGCGGTGCCGCCGGTGCGCCGATGCAGGCCGAAGCGCAGGCCTTGTGCGAGTTTGTCGAGGCCGAGCTGCTGCCGCGCAATTTCGCCCTCAGCATCGACTGCCACTCCGGCTTTGGTCTGAATGACCGGCTCTGGTTCCCGCATGCCCACACCACACAGCCAATCGAACATCTGCCCGAGCTGCACGCGCTGAGCAGCCTGCTGGACGACTCCTTGCAGCACCACCAGTACGTGTTCGAGCCGCAAAGCCGCCAATACCTGACGCATGGCGACCTGTGGGATCACCTCTATTTGCGTGCCACCGCCGTGCCGGGGCGAGTCTTTCTGCCGCTGACGCTGGAGATGGGCTCCTGGCTGTGGGTCAAGAAGAACCCGCGCCAGTTCTTCTCGCGCCACGGCATCTTCAACCCGCTGATCGAGCACCGCTTGCAGCGCGTCTTGCGCCGCCACATCGGCTTGCTGGATTTTGCGATGCGCGCCGCCTACAGCCATCGGCGCTGGTTGCCGGACAGCGGCGACAGCAGCGGTCGCAGCGCGCAGCGTGCGTTGGCTATTCAGCATTGGTACGGTGCCGGTTCGCCGCGCCGATGACTCGCAGAAAGGCCGCCGCTTTCATGCTGCCGTAACAGTCTTCGCCGATGCTAGGCCGCAACCACGGAGGCGTTGATCAACATGGCACAAATGCGTCACACATTGACCTGCAGTTCAGCCCATCCAGCGGATCCGGTGAGCAGGCAGTCGTCGGCTCGCGATATCTGATGGCTGCCGTGATTGCTGATCCCGTCGACCTGCTGACGCAGCGGACAACCGGCGCTCCGCCAGAATCGCGGCCGTTGAAGCCGGTAGAAGCCTTGCTCAAAGCGCTGCATGAGCCTCCCAGCGGCGCTGGTGGACGCGATGACCGCGATGATGATGAGCCCGGCCAGTTGCGCTTTCGCAGCGTCTGGATCTCCGACATCCACCTGGGTACGCCGGGCTGCCAGGCCGAGGCGCTGCTCGACTTCCTGCGCTGTGTCGAAAGCGAGCATCTGTTCCTGGTCGGCGACATCATCGACGGTTGGCAGTTGCGGCGCAGCTGGTACTGGCCGCAAGCGCACAACGACGTGGTGCAAAAGCTGCTGCGCAAGGCGCGCAAGGGCGCGCAAGTCGTCTTCATTCCCGGCAATCACGACGAGTTCGCTCGCAAATACCTGAGCCACAACTTTGGCGGCATCGAAGTGGCGAATGAGTGGATTCATGTGACTGCCGACGGCCGCAAGCTGTGGATTACCCACGGCGATTTGTTCGACGGCGTGATCCAGTGCGCCAAGTGGCTGGCCTATTTGGGCGACTCGGCTTACGAGTTCACGCTGAAGCTCAATCGCTACTTGAATTCGCTGCGCGCTCGCCTGGGTTTGCCGTATTGGAGCTTGTCCAAATACCTGAAGTTGAAGGTCAAGCGAGCCGTCAGTTATGTCAGTGATTTTGAAGGCGCGGTGGCCCGCGAGGCCCGCAACCGCGGTGTGCAGGGCGTTGTCTGCGGCCACATCCACCATGCCGAGCTGCGCGACATCGACGGCATCCTCTACGCCAACGATGGCGACTGGGTCGAAAGCCTGACCGCTTTGGTCGAGCATGCCGACGGGCGGCTGGAAATACTGGACTGGACCGCGCATGCCGCACAGGCTGCACTGGCGCGCAAAACAGCCTCGGTGCGCGCGGTGAGCGCTGCCTGAGTCCGTAGGGCGGGTCGTGACCCGCGTCTCGCCGACTGTGCCACGCCGTGTTGCGTCCGGCCAGCTCCTGTTGGCAGGGCACTGCCGGTGCCCAAACCGCTCGCGGGTCTCGACCCGCCCTACATAAACCAGAATCGCTCGTGGGTCTCGACCCGCCCTACGAGGCGTTCAACTTACCGTTGGGTGGGCCGCAGCAAGTGCGCAATATTGCACCGGTTCAGCGCGCTGAATGACCGTGTCCAGCACTGCTTCAAAGCGAGCCACGATGCTGGCCCAGTCGAGTGCGCTGGCGGTCTGGCAGGCCAAGCGGCCCATTTGTTGGCGAGCGCTGGCGTCGCCCGCTGCCGCCAAGCTGGCGCTGACAAAGGCCGCTTGATCGTCCATCGCCACCAGCACGCCGTTTTCGCCTGAGCGGATCAATTGCGCGGCCGCCGCGTAGTCGAACGCCACCAGCGCCAAACCGCTGGCCATCGCCTCGGTGGTGACGTTGCCGAAGGTCTCGGTCAGGCTGGGGAACAAGAACAGATCGGCCGATGCGTAATGCGCGCCCAAATCCTCACCGCTGCGTTGCCCGGCAAAGATCACGGCCGGATAGCGCGCTTGCAAGGCCGCCTGCTCCGGCCCGCTGCCGACCATGATCAGCCGGGCGCTCGGTTGCGTGCGCAAAATCGCGTCGTAAGCGGCCATCAAGGTGGCCAGGTTCTTCTCGGGGGCGATGCGGCCGACGTGGATCAGTGCCAAGTCACCGGGTGCCAAACCCCATTGCGCGCGCAAGCTTTGGCTGCGCCGCAGCGGCGTGAATTGCTGGATGTCGACGCCGCGCGACACCACGCTGAGTTGCTTGAAGCCGCCTGCTTCCAGTTCGAGCCGCAACGCTTCGGTGGGCACCATCGTGCTGTGCGCGCGGTTATGGAACTTGCGCAGGTAGGCCATGATCGGTTTGTAGAGCCAGCCGATGCCGTAATGGCGGCTGTAGGCGTGGAAGTTGGTGCGGAAGTCCGAGCTGACCGGCAGCTTCAAATGAATCGCTGCGTGCAGTGCCGACCAGCCGAGCGCACCCTCGGTGGCGATGTGCACGACATCCGGCCGGTGCACCGACCAGAGCTGCACCAGCGCCCGTTTGGACGGCACGCCCATGCGCAGATTCGGGTAGCGCGGAATCGGCAGGCCGCGCATCAGCACTTCATGAAAGCGCGGGCTGCGCTCGGCCAAGTCGAGAGTGTCCTGGCGCGGCCGAATCAGCTGGACATCGTGGTTGCGCCGGTGCAGGCCTTCGACGATACGGGCGACCGTCATGGCCACGCCGTTGACTTCGGGCGGATAGGTTTCGGTGACGAACGCGATGCGCAGAGAGCGCTGCACAGCCGCGAAGTGATCAACGACGAGAGTCTCGGGCGCGGAGGTGTTCATGTGCCGATGCTGACTGCCGAAGATAACAACTCGATGACAGTTTTGAAAAATGCTCCGGCCCGGCCGTCACGGAATTTTCATGCAATCAGGTCAGCATCGCGGCAGGCAAACCCACGCTGGGTTGTCGCCTCGTTCGTGACACCAACCCTGCAAGCAACGCAAGCAACATAAAGGCTCGCCGTGAAAACTATCCTGCAAAACCTGGCCATACAGCGCTGGGATGATCACCGTTATTACCACCACAGCCGCATCAACCAGAGCTTGCATTTGCTCAGCGCGATCTCGTTCGTGGTCGCCTACGGCCTGCTGTTCATCGACCCGGCGGCGGCGGCGCTGCTGGCTTGGTGCGTGTCGATGACGAGCCGCCAAGCGGGGCATTTCTTCTTCGAGCCGCTCGGCTATGACCATGTCAACCAAGCCACCAATGCCCACAAGGAAGACATCAAGATCGGCTACAACCTGCGTCGCAAGGCGGTGCTGCTGGCGATCTGGGTGCTGATCCCGCTGCTGCTCTGGCTGCAGCCGTCGGTGTTCGGGTTGATCACTCCGGCGACGGACTTGGCCGGTTTTGCCCATGATGTCGGCATCGCCTGGCTGTCGCTGGGTGTGGGCGGCTTGTTGTTTCGCGTCTTGCAGTTGTGGGTGCAGCAAGACTTCATGACCGGCTTGACCTGGATGATCAAGATCCTGACCGACCCGTTCCACGACATCCTGCTGTATCACAAGGCCCCGCTGTATTTGCTGCGCGGCGAGTTGATCGATCCGATGGCTCATGTGGCGGGCCACCAGGAGCGCGGGGCAACGTCAGCCCCGCGCGCTTGACCTCAGCACCTGACCCTGGCGCGTGAACCGTTCAGAAGCGAGCGCGCAGCACTTCTCGCAAGATGCTGCGCTTGATCGTCTTGTTGGTCAGCGCCGCATCCGCTGTCCACCAGCCCTCAGCCTGCATGGTGGTGGCGGCCTGGATGAAGCGCTGCAGCACCGCGTCGAAGTCGGCGTCGCTGTAGTTCAGGCTGAAGATCAGGCGGCCCGTGCCTATCCAGCTCAAGCCCAGACCCTGCTCGCGCAAGTAGAACTGCAACATCCAGTTGTAGCGCGACGGCTGGGTGTAGAACACCGTCCAGATCGACTGCATATTCGCTACTTGCAGCGGCAGCTTCGCCTCCCGCATCGCTTGGTTGAAACGGGCGGCGCGCAGATCCCAACAGGCATCGGCATCGGCGTAGATCGTCTTGACTGCGGCTGTCTCCAGCCGGTCCAGAAACACCTTCATCGCGCCCATCACATACGGGTGGGCGTTGAAGGTGCCACGGGCAAAGCAGATGTCGGCCGGCCGCTCGGCGCGAAAGCGCTGCATCAGGTCGCGGCGGCCGCAGACCACACCGACCGGCAGGCCGCCGCCCAGCGTTTTGCCGTAGGTGACCATGTCGGCGCGCACGCCAAAGTATTCCTGTGCACCGCCTGCTGCCAGGCGGAAGCCGACAAAGACCTCGTCGAAGATCAGCACGATGCCGCGCTCGGTGCAGACTTCGCGCAATTGCTGCAACCAGGCGGTGTAGGCCGCACGGTCAAAGCTGTTGAATCGGGCGCGGCGGCTGCTGTCGAGCAGAGCCGAATCGCCCGGCGCACCGGCGTTCGGGTGCATCGCTTGCAATGGGTTGATCAGCACGCACGCCACATCGCGGCGCGTGCGCAGCACCTGCAGGCTGCGCGCGCTCATGTCCTTCAGCGTGTGGGTTTCGCGCGGTGGCAGCGGGTTGCCGATGCCCGGCTGCACGTCTTCCCACCAGCCGTGGTAGGCGCCGCAGAAGCGCACCAGATGATTGCGTTTGGTGTGGTAACGGGCCAAACGAACGGCTTGCATCACCGCCTCGGTGCCGGACATATGAAAGGACACTTCATCCAGCCCCGAGATCGCTTGCAAGCGCCGCACGTTGTCGGCCGCGCAGGGGTGATAAGCGCCCAGCACCGGCCCGAGCCGATGGGTCAGCGCAATGCCTTCATCGACGCAGCTGCGGTAAAAGTCGTAGCCGAACACGTTGACGCCGTAGGAGCCGGTCAGGTCGTAAAAGCGGTTGCCGTCCAAGTCCTCGAACGTCACGCCGGACGAGGCTTGCAAGAACGCCCCCACTTTCAGGTGTTCGCGCAGGTAAGGGCTGTACTGGAACGGCACGCGGTAGCTGCCGGTGAATTGCAGGTCGGAGATGACTTCGCGCGCGTCGGCCGTCATGGCGATGGTTTTGGCGTAGCGGCTGGCGAACAAGGCCGACAAGCGTTTGAGCCCGGCGCGGCGGCGGGCGACGGCCTCGACGGGCGCGCCGTCGGAGTTGAAAAATTCGGCCTCGTCGTAGGCATAGCCGGGGAGGAGGCGCGCCACCCGTTTCGCCATGCGCGAATGGCCGGCCAGCGAGCGGTGCTTGGCCAGCGACAGCTCCAGCCGCCGTTTGGCGCGCGGCAAGATCAGGGCCAAAGCGGCAAGTGCTGTGGCGGTGAGTGCAAATGTCTGTTCCATCAGTGGTCCGTTCAGGCTGCTTTTGTTCAGGTTCCGAGTTCCAAGTTCCTATATCTAACAGCGCCGCTTGACAGCCACATGAATATGAAAAAAATTCGCCAATTTCTGCAGCAGGAAGATCTGAACTTCTTGCTCACCAACCGTATTCCGCGCACCGCCTTGACCCGCTTCATGGGCTGGTTCAGTCAGATTCGCAACCGCCATGTCTGTCGCGCCTCCATCGCGATCTGGAAGTTGTTCACCGACCTCGACCTGTCGGACGCCCGCAAGCAGCAGTTCGATTCTCTGCACGATTGCTTCACCCGCGAGCTGCTGCCCGGTGCGCGCACGGTCGATGCCGGCGCCGACATCCTGACCAGCCCCTGCGACGCCATCGTCGGCGCTTGCGGGGCGGTTGAGGGGCGTGAGGTGTTTCAGGCCAAGGGCTTCCCGTATTCGATCACCGACCTGTTCGGCCCGACGCAGGACACCGCTGCGTTTCAGGACGGTGTGTTCGTCACGCTGCGGCTGACCTCGGCGATGTATCACCGCTTTCATGCGCCGCAGGACTGCGTGGTCGAGCATGTGACCCACATCAGCGGCGACACCTGGAACGTCAACCCGATCGCGCTGGCCCGTGTCGAGCGCCTGTTCTGCCGCAACGAGCGGGCGGTGCTGCGCACGCGCTTGACGGCCGGCGGGCAGCCGATCGCGCTGGTGCCGGTAGCCGCGATTCTGGTGGCCAGCCTGCGCTTGCACTTCCTCGATCTGCTGCTGCACCTGGGCTACAAGGGGCCGAACGAGATCGCTTGCCAAGCGCGCTTTGCCAAGGGTGAGGAAATGGGCTGGTTCCAGCACGGCTCGACCATTCTGGTGTTTGCGCCCAAGGGGTTTGCCTTGTGCGACGGTATTGCGGCGGGCACGCGGATCCGCATGGGTCAAGCGTTGCTGCGGATGAGCGCAGGTGGAGGGCAAGGCCTTGACCCGTCGTAGGGCGGGTCGTGACCCGCGTGCGGCCGACTGTGGCACCCGTGTTGCGCCCGGCCAGCTCCTGTCGACACGCCGCTGCCTGTGCCTGTGCCTGAATCGCTCGCGGGTCTCGACCCGCCCTACGGGACTTGTTCGTCCAGGCAGCGCCGGCAGCCGGTCACCTTCAAAACCCACGCGCCGTCACAAATTGGTCATGATCGGCCGCGATGATGCGCCGCTATTCAATGGATTCCAGAGTGAGGGCTTGCAATGTCCCAGGGCATGAACGAGGTTTTGAACTACCGCCGCCTGAGCGCCGTCTTGCTCGGCGCGGTGCTGTGTTGGCCCGCTTCGCAGGTGCGTGCGGAGGCTGCTGCTGCTGCTGCTGCTGCCGCAGACCTCAAGTTTGCTGAGTTCTTCACCATGCCGGTTGGGCCGCGTGGCCTGCAACCCAGCGCCAAGCTGCTGTCACTGCAGGGGCGGCAGGTGCGCATGCTGGGTTATATGGCGCGGCAAGACGCGGCCGACGCCTTGCCCGGCGTGATCTTGCTGACGCCGCTGCCGGTCACGCTGGGGGATGAGGACGAGCGCTACGCCGACGATCTGCCGGTCACCACGGTTTATGTACATCTGGATGCCGTGCCGCAAAGCCCGGCCCTGGCCTATGTGCCGGGCCTGCTGGCGCTGACCGGCCGGCTCGAACTGGGCGCGCAAGCGGAAGCCGATGGTCGCCGCTCCAGCGTGCGTCTGCGGCTGGACAGCGCCAGTTCGGTGCTGCTGTTTGATGCCGCTGCCGCCTCAACTTCTATTTCAAAGTCAACCACCGGGTCTACCCAATGACTGCACATCGCAACACTTACAAAACAAAATTTGCCGTCAGCTTCGCGGCTATCCCGCTGTTCGCGCTGTTGTGCGCCAGCGCCGTTGCCGCACCGCAGGTGTCCCGGCTGACACCGCCGAGCGAGTTGTTCGCCGCTGGCAACCCGAATGCGCCCTACATCGCGCGCTTTCTGCCGGGCCAACGCTTCGACTTGCAAGCGACCGTCCGCCTGGACACCGGGACGACGCTGACCGGCTTCGAGTTCTGGGTGGATGGCAAAGCCGTCGCCGCGCCGGCCGGCACCAGCAGCATCGTCACCACCGGTTTGAGCTTGCCCAAGGACAGCAATGCGGCCGTGGTCAGCCTGCGCGCTTACTCCAACCTCAAGCCCGGCGTACACCGCTTGCTCGTCAAGGCGGTTCAAAGTGATGGGCAAAACGTCAGCGCCGAGGGCAATTTCGAGATCGTCGCGTTGACGCGCGGCGGGCAGCCGGTCAAGAACGTCATCATCTTGCTGGGCGACGGCATGGGGGCCACGCACCGCACCGCTGCCCGCATCATCGGCCGGGGCTACACGCAGGGCAAACCGCAGCAAATGCTGGCGATGGATACGGCGCCGTTCACCGGCATGGTGATGACGTCGTCGTTGAACGGCATCGTCACCGACTCGGCACCCGGCATGTCCAACTACGTGACCGGCAACAAGGCCAACAACAACCAGGAGGGCGTGTTCCCTGACGACACGCTGGACGCGTTCGACAACCCGCGCGTCGAATATCTGGCCGAGTATCTGCATCGCACCCAGGGCAAGGCGTTGGGCATCGTCACCACCGCCGATGTGTTTGACGCGACCCCCGCCGCGATGGCAGTGCACACGGCGGACCGTGGCCGTGGCACCGGCATCGTCGATCAGTTTTTGGATGACCGGCATTTGACCGGTTTGTCCGTCCTGATGGGCGGCGGGCGCAAATGGTTTTTGCCCAATACCGAGGCGCTCAAGCCCGATGGTTCGCGCATCGGTCAGGCGATGAATGGCTCGCAGCGTGACGGCAAGTCCGACTACGTGTTGCCGCAAGACATCGTCACCGGCTGGGGTGCCAAGCCCGGCGCAGTGGACCCACAGCGCGACTTGATCGGCGATTTTCAGAGCGCCGGCTTTGCCTACGCCCCCGATCTGGCCGGCTTGAAGTCAGCCACGCAGAGCGGGCGCACGGACAAATTGCTGGGCCTGTTCGCCTACTCGAACATGAATGTGGCCTTTGACAAGATCAACAAGCGCCGTGGGGCCTCGACCATCGTCGATGACTACGGCTTCCCCGATCAGCCGATGCTGGACGAAATGGCCGCCGTCGCGCTGCAGGTGCTGTCGCGCAACAAAAAGGGCTTTGTCGCGATGATCGAAGGCGCGTCCATCGACAAGCAGTCGCACTTGATGGACACCGACCGCTGGTTGCTGGAGATGATCGAGTTCGACCGGGCCGTGCAAGTGGCCAAGGACTTTGCCGCCACGCACCCGGACACGCTGGTGATCGTGACCGCCGACCACGAATGCTCGGGCGCGGCCATCATTGGCGCCTCGACCCGCTCAGTGCTGGAAATGCGGGCCGCTACCGAGCAGCCCAGCGTGGAAGGCCTGCGCGACAAGCAAGTCGGCGTCTACCAAGCGTCGCGCTTTCCGAAGTACAGCATCGCGGCCGACGGTTATCCGCAAAGCACCGACGTCGACAACAAGATGTTGATCGGCTACGGCGCGAATGCCGACCGCTATGAAAACTGGCTGGCCAATGCGACCCCGACGCAAGACTCACAGCAGCCGTTCTACAAACAAGCGCCGCAAAGCGCCTACCCGGCCAGCCCAGGCCAGCGCAACAGCACGACCGGCTTCCACGTCACCGGCCAAGTGCCTGGCGACCAAGCGGTGCACACCGCCACCGATGTGCCGCTGTCCGCCTTTGGTCGCGGTGCCAAGTACTTCACCGGCGTGATGGACAACACCGATGTGTTCTTCAAGATCGGCCAAGCGGTGCTGGGCGGGGTGCGTTGAGTCAGCTTCCGTAGGGCGGGGCGCGACCCGCGTGCGGCCGACTGTGGCACTGGTAGGCACTCGACCTACCCATGGTGGTGCTTCGTGTTGCGTCGGTATCCGCCCGCCGGAGTCGCTCGCGGGTCGCGACCCGCCCTACAGGGGGATGCAGCAGCGGCTCAATCCTTTAGCGACAGAGCCCTATTGGCGCGCAAGGCTAGCAAGGTGCAGACGGTGCCCGACACCAAGTAGAGGCTGACGGCGACCAGGCCGAAGCGGGCCGACAGCCCCAGCGCCACCAGCGGCGCAAAGGCCGCGCCGATCAGCCAGGCCATGTCGGCCGTCAGCGCCGCGCCGGTGTAGCGGAAGCGGGGCAAAAAGTTGGCTGTGACCGACCCGGCCGCTTGCCCATAAGACAGGCCCAGCAAGACAAAGCCGACCAGGATGAAGGCGTCTTGCCCCAACGTGCCGCCGCCCAGCAACAGCGGCGCGAACAGGCCGAAGACGCCGATCAGCACGGCCAAGCTGCCCAGCGTGCTGCGCCGGCCGATGCGGTCGGCCAACAGGCCTGAAAGCGGCATGGCCGCAGCGGCCAGCAAGGCGCCGATGATTTGCACACCCAAGAACTCACCGATCTCCTGCTGCGAATACAACATCACCCAGGACAGCGGGAACACGGTGACGATGTGGAACAGCGCAAAGCTGGCCAGCGCGGCAAAAGCGCCAATGAACAGGTTGTTGCCCTGCGTCGACACCAGTTCGCGCACGCTGCAAGGCTGCAATTCATTGGCATTCAGCTCTTGCTCGTATTCCTCCGTCACCACCAGCCGCAAGCGTGCAAACAAGGCCACCACATTGATGGCAAAGGCCGCAAAGAACGGGTAACGCCAGCCCCAGTCAAGGAAATCTTGGCTGCTCAGGCTGCTCCAGGAATATGCAAACAGGCTGCAAGCGATCAAGAACCCCAGCGGCGCGCCCAGTTGACCCAGCATGGCGTACCAACCGCGCCGCTGCTCAGGCGCGTTCAAGGCCAACAGCGACGGCAGGCCGTCCCAAGAGCCGCCGAGCGCCAAGCCTTGGCCGATGCGGCACAGGGCCAGCAGTGCAATTGCCACAACGCCAGCGGTTTGGTAGTTGGGCAGCAAGGCCATCGCGACGGTGGAGCAGCCCAGCAACAGCAAGGCGCTGCTCAACTTGGCGCTGCGCCCGAAGCGGCTTTGTATCCACATGCCGACCAGCGTGCCCACTGGCCGCGCGACAAAGGCCAGCGCAAACAGCATGAACGCGTAGAGCGTGCCTTGCAATTGATCGACAAAGGGGAAAAACACCGCCGGGAAGACCAGCACCGAGGCGATGCCGAAGACAAAGAAGTCGAAATACTCGGACGCTCGGCCAATCACGACGCCGACGGCAATGTCGCCGGGGGCGACGCTGTGCGCAGGTTCGGCCGGCGGGCGTGCACCGGCGGCGCTGGTGGCAGGGGGATAGGGCAGGGGAATGGAATGGCTGGTCATGGCTGGGAACTTGTGGTTGCTTGTGACACCTGGGACAAAATGTCCAATCGTTGATTTGGATCAAAAAGCCTATATTTCAAACCGGAACGTAACTAGCGTTTACCCGCAGCTTCTGGTTATCACGAATGGCACTCCTTCAATTGACTTCTCGAAATTTGACTCGCCTTGGCCTGCTGTTGGCTGTTTTACCGCTTGCGGCTTGCAACACAGTGGTGATGAAGCCGTCCGGCGATATTGCGCAGCAACAGTCGCAGCTGATCGTCACAGCCATGGTACTGATGCTGCTGATCGTGGTGCCGGTGATTGCCCTGACTTTGTTGTTTGCATGGCGCTATCGGCAATCAAATAAGGCCGCCACCTACACCCCGGAGTGGGCCCATTCGACCCGCCTGGAGCTGGTGATCTGGGGCGCGCCGCTGCTGATCATCATCGCGTTGGGGGCGATCACTTGGATCAGCACTCACAAACTGGACCCCTACCGGCCGCTGGACCGCATCGACGCGAAGCGGCCCTTGGTGGCGGGCGTGCAACCGTTCGTGGTCGAAGTGGTGGCGCTGGATTGGAAGTGGTTGTTCGTCTACCCGGAGCTGGGCATTGCCACGGTCAACGAGCTGGCCGCGCCGGTGGATCGGCCGATCGAGTTCAAGATCACTTCGTCCACGGTGATGAATTCCTTCTACATCCCCGCGCTGGCCGGCCAGATCTACGCCATGCCCGGCATGCAGACCAAGCTGCATGCGGTGATCAACAAGGCGGGCGTGTATGACGGTTTTTCGGCCAATTACAGCGGCGACGGCTTCTCGCACATGCGCTTCAAGTTCCTGGGCTTGTCGCCGGCCGACTTTGAGCAATGGGTGCAAAAGACCAAGAGCGCGGGCGGAGTGCTGGATCGGTCGGATTACTTGAAGCTGGAAGAGCCCAGCCAGCGCGTGCCGGTGCGGCGCTATGCCCAGGTGGATGCGGGGCTTTACGCGGCCATCCTGAACCGCTGCGTGGACGTCAGCAAGATGTGCATGGGCCAGATGATGGCGATCGACGAAGCGGGTGGCTCGGGCAAGGGCGGCATCGCCGGTGTGGCCGCCAAACCGTGGCGCGAGACGCAGCGCAGCTATGTGACGGCCTTGTGTACGCCGGAGAACGCGGGCGATTTCAGCGTCCGGGCCCCGCGCAGCCAGCCCTGATCGGCTTTGAGCAGCTCACCCAAAATTACAGAGACTCTCGATGTTTGAAGTTCAAAACCTCATCAAGTTAGTGTTCGGCCGCCTCGATTTCGACGCGATTCCGCATGACCCCATCGTCTTGGCCACCCTGGTCATGATCGTGGTGGGGGGTATTGCTCTGGTTTCAGCGCTGACTTACTTCCGCGCGTGGAGCCCGTTGTGGCACAACTGGATCACCAGCATCGACCACAAGAAGATCGGCATCATGTACATCATCCTGGGACTGGTGATGCTGTTGCGCGGCTTTGTCGATGCCTTGCTGATGCGCGCCCACCAGGCGATGGCGTTTGGCGAGAACACCGGCTTCTTGCCACCGCATCACTACGACCAGATCTTCACCGCCCACGGCGTGTTGATGATCTTCTTCGTGGCCATGCCGCTGGTGACCGGCTTCATGAACTACGTCGTGCCGTTGCAGATTGGTGCACGCGACGTGGCCTTCCCGTTCTTGAACAACTTCAGCTTCTGGATGACCGCCAGCGGCGCGGTACTGATGATGGTGTCGCTGTTCATCGGTGAATTTGCACGCACCGGCTGGCTGGCTTATCCGCCGCTGTCGGGCATTTTGCAAAGCCCTGGCGTGGGGGTCGATTACTACATCTGGGCGCTGCAGCTGGCGGGTGTGGGCACCTCGCTGTCCGGCATCAATTTGATCGCCACCATCATCAAGATGCGCGCGCCCGGCATGACGATGATGAAGATGCCGGTGTTCACCTGGACCGCCTTGTGCACCAACGTGTTGATCGTCGCCGCCTTCCCGGTGTTGACAGCCGTGCTCGCCTTGTTGACGCTGGACCGCATGGCCGGTACCAACTTCTTCACCAACGATCTGGGCGGCAACTCCATGATGTATGTGAACCTGATCTGGATCTGGGGCCACCCGGAGGTCTACATCCTGATCTTGCCGGCCTTTGGCATCTTCTCGGAAGTGGTCTCCACCTTCAGCCACAAGCGCCTGTTCGGCTATGCCTCGATGGTCTACGCCACCGTGGTGATCACCGTGTTGTCCTATGTGGTCTGGTTGCATCACTTCTTCACCATGGGCTCCGGGGCCAGCGTGAACGCCTTCTTCGGCATCACCACCATGATCATTTCGATTCCGACCGGAGCCAAGATCTTCAACTGGTTGTTCACCATGTACCGAGGCCGCATCGACTTTGATGTGCCGATGTTGTGGTCTATCGGTTTCATGGTCACCTTCGTCATCGGCGGCATGACCGGCGTGTTGCTGGCCATACCGGCGGCCGACTTCGTCCTGCACAACAGCCTGTTCCTGATCGCCCACTTCCACAACGTCATCATCGGCGGCGTGCTGTTCGGCATGTTTGCCGGCATCAACTACTGGTTCCCCAAGGCCTTTGGCTACAAGCTGGACCGCACCTGGGGCGTGCGCTCGTTCTGGCTGTGGGTGGTGGGCTTCTGGGTGGCCTTC
>CANFYD010000031.1 GCA_947450745.1 Burkholderiales bacterium | reverse complement strand
CGACATCCTGCACGCCTTTTCCTGCAATCCGCTGCTGCCGGCCTATCGCACCGGCGCGCCGGCCGCCAGTGCCGACACACCCCTCGTTTGGCTGACCCACCCCGGCGGCATGCTCGAGATTGGAAAGAACAGCGGCAAGAACGCTGCGCCAGCCGAGGACGGCTTCGCCTTCGACAACGAAGGGCCACGCCACCGGGTGCTGTTGCCCGCCTTCGAGATGGCGCAGCGCTTGGTCAGCTGCGGCGAGTTCGCCGCCTTCATCGCGGACGGTGGCTATCAACAAGCCGGGTTGTGGTTGTCCGACGGCTGGGCGCTGGTGCAGCAACAGGGTTGGCAACACCCGCTTTACTGGCTGGAACCAGACGATGTGCGCGCGCCGGCCGCGCAGTGGCAAATCTTTGGCCTGCACGGCGTGCAAGCACTGGACCCACATGCCGCCGTCATGCACTTGAGCTTTTACGAGGCCGCCGCCTACGCCGAATGGGCCGGTGCCCGCTTGCCGACCGAGTTTGAATGGGAGGCCGCCAGCGCGCTGCCCGCCATCACCCAATTGCACGACCAAGCGTGGCAATGGACCCGCTCGGCCTACCACCCCTACCCCGGCTTCAAGCCGATGGCCGGCGCGGTGGGCGAATACAACGGCAAATTCATGGTCGGCCAGTTGGTGCTGCGCGGTGGCAGCCTGGCCACCCCGGCGGGCCATAGCCGGCCCAGCTATCGCAACTTCTTTCCGCCAGCAGCACGCTGGCAATTCACTGGTCTGCGCCTGGCGCGCGATGGAAACCCGATATGACCCTGCCCGCGAGCATTCAGCAACAATTTGCCACCGATCTGCATCTGGCCTTCAGCAGCGCACCGCGCAGCATTTCGCCCAAGTATTTCTACGACGAGATCGGCTCGGCCTTGTTCGAGCAAATCTGCGACCTGCCCGAGTACTACCCGACCCGCACCGAGCTGGCCCTGCTGCACGCCCACGCCGCCGAGATGGCCGCCTGCATCGGCCCGCAGGCGCAATTGGTGGAGTACGGTGCCGGTGCCTTGCGCAAGGTGCGCTGCCTGCTGGACCAACTGGAGGAACCGGCCGCCTTTGTGCCGGTGGACATCTCCGGCACTCATCTGCTGGCCGCCTGCGCGCAACTGCAATTGAGCTACCCGACGCTACGCATAGCCCCGGTGGTGGCGGACTTCACGCAGCCGCATGACTTGCCGCCGCACCCGACCCACCGTGCCAATCCACAGCAAGGTGAGAAGGCAGCTCAAAAAGGCCGGCGCGTCGGGTTCTTCCCCGGCTCCAGCATCGGCAATTTTTCACCCCCTGAAGCGCAAGCCTTCTTGAGCATGGCCGCCCATGAGCTGCGCGGCGGCGGCTTGCTGATCGGGGTGGACCTGATCAAGCACCCGGCCGTGCTGCACGCCGCCTACAACGACGCCGCCGGCGTCACCGCCGCGTTCAACTTGAACCTGCTGGAACGTGCCCGCCGCGAGTTGGGGGCCGAAGTAGACACCGCCGGCTTTGCCCACAGCGCTTTCTACAACGCCCCGCTGCAACGCATCGAAATGCATTTGCTCAGCCTGCAGCGCCAGGTTCTGCGCCTGGACGGCCACAGCTACGCCTTCGAGGCGGGTGAAACCCTGCACACCGAGAACTCGTACAAATACAGCGTGCCCGGCTTTCAGGCCCTGGCCGCCCGCGCCGGCTTCACGCCTGGGCAAGTCTGGGTGGACGAGCAGCAATGGTTCAGCCTGCACTGGCTGCAAGCCCCGCCGCTTTGAGCCGGATGCCAGACGCACCGAATCTGTAGGGCGGGTCGCGACCCGCAGGTCGCGTCTGGCCGTAGGCACACGCAAACAAGCAAATCGCTACCGTGTTAGTTTGCTTCGGTACCCACTGCAACGCAGCCACGCGACCCGACCATGCCGATGATCAAAAACGCCTTGCGGCATGCCAGCAACGGTTTGACCAGCCTGCTGCTGTTGCTTGTGCTGACCCTGCTGCAGGGCTGCACCCTCATCAAGCTCAGTTACAACCAAGCCGACACGCTGATGTATTGGCGGCTGGACAGCTATGCCGACTTCAGCAGCGAGCAATCCCCTCGCGTCAAAGAGGGCTTGACGCGCTTCCACGACTGGCATCGGCGCACGCAATTACCGGTCTATGCCGACCTGCTGCGGGACCTTCGCCCCCAACTCGCAGAGCCGCTGTCGGCCGCCCAGGCTTGCCTGGTTTTCGATCAATTGCGTCACGCCCTCGACAGCACGCTCGACCCGGCCCACTGGACGCTGCTTTGGTTGGCCGGCGAGCTGAGCGACGAGCAACTCCGTCACCTCGAACGCAAGCAGGCGATAGCCACGGCGGAATGGAAGGCGGAATGGGTCAGCATCTCGCCGGAGCAATTGCAAAAACTCCGCTTCGAGCAGAGTTTGTCGCGCAGCGAAATGCTTTACGGCACGCTGGATGAAGCGCAAAAGCTGGCCCTGCGCACGGCCTTGCTGACGACCGAGTTCAACCCGCTGCGCAACTACGCCGAGCGCCTGCGCCGCGAGCAAGATCTGCGGCAGGTGCTGCGCAAAATCCGCGACGAAAAACTCGGCCCCGAGGCCGCCCGCACCCAGCTCAAGAGCTATATGGAGCGCGCCCTCGTCTCACCGAACCCGGCCTACCAGCGCTATGTGCAAACGCTGACCAGCGAAGGCTGCAGCACGTTTGCTCGTCTGCACAACGCGACAACGCCGGCCCAGCGGGCCAAGGCGGTGCGGACTCTGGAAGGCTACGAGAGCGACTTCAGGCAATTGGCGGGGCAGCTGTAGCCAGCATTTGTAGGGCGGGTCGTGACCCGCCCTCCGTCGCTGAAATCGACTGAATCTATTTCTTCAAGAGAGTTTCTGAGGATTCTGAAGAATCCTCAAACTCGGCGGCGGCGTGCGACAAAACCCACAGCCAACAGGCCGGCGGCCAGCAGCACATAGGTTTCTGGCTCGGGCACGGCGCTGATCGAGATATTGTCATAGGCAATATTGCCGCCATTGCTGGCAAACACCAGCGAATGCGCCGTGCCGCTGAAACTCATCGAGACGGTTTGCCAGTGGCAAAAACTGCTGGTGGTGCAGCCGGAGTCGATTTGGTTCTCGCTCAGGCTGATTTTCGCCAAGCGCTGGCCCGTGCCGTTCAAACCTGCATACACCTGCACCAGATTGAATGCATCCACGGTGGAGGCGTAATCGAAGGACACCTTGTCAACGAAGCCGGTGAATCCGTGCGTTGCACCGCCGGTCAAATTCATCACCGCGCTGCCACTGAAGGCATCCACGAACATCACCGTGCCGGCCAACGGGTTGCTGCTTCCGGGCGTAGGCGCATTGGTGAAGAAAGCCCCGTCGACACCGGCACCGGTGCCGTCGTTGGCGAGCGCCAAGGCCGCTTCACCAAACGAAATGCCCTGCGCGGCGTACAGATCAGCCACCGAGGCAAAGCTGGTGGCTGCCTCGAAGTCGAGCGTGACTTGGGTATTGGCCGTTGCGACAGCGGGTGCTGCCACAGCCAAAACGGCCGCAGCGGCGGCTGCCAAAAGGGTGGCGTTGAATTTCATGGGGAGAACTCCTGCGTTGAAAAAGGAGTTGGGCGACTGCCTACTCCCGGACCGCCGAAGTCTAAATGCAGGTTTTGATTTGAATCAACCGTGAAATTGTGACGGTCACGCGTTTTGTTATAAAAATAAATCCATATTTTTCATCAAACAGTCACAGTATTTTTCATTGAATAAAACGCGAATCAAGCAGTTCTGTCACGGTATTTTCATTATTCAAAATTAGGCTCCGTCATGTTTTTCGGGCCCGGCCAATATTCAGGCGTGCCGCCCTGATTGCCAATCTCGCCACCCGTGACATGGAGCTTCAAAATGACTCAAGTGATTCAGCGCCGCCGACGCCTTCTGCAAGCCGCCTGCGCCGCCGGACTGTCCGCACTGCTGCCTGCGGCCCGTGCTTGCGAATACTTCACCACCACGCTGCGCATCACTCACCCCTGGACTCGGGCGTCGGACAGCGGCGCCGACTCGGCGGTGATTTCGATGAAGTTCGATGACGTGACACGCTCAGATCGCCTGATCGCGGTCACGACGCCGGTGGCCGAAGGCGCGGAACTGGGCGGCCGACTGGCGGCTCCCGAAGTGAACTTCCCGATCCCCGCCGGCCGCGAAACCCAATTGAGCGAGATCGGCACCTTCGTCCGCCTGACCGGGCTGAAGCATCCGTTAGAGATGGGCCGCAGCTACCCAATGACGCTCGTCTTCGAGCATGGCGGCAGCGTTGCAGCCACCCTCAGCATCGACTACGAAAGCCGCAACGGCTGAAAGTTTTCTACTGCGCGCCCTCCAAGACCCTTGCGGGGTCGCCAGTTCAGGCATAGGCCGGAGAGCCTATGCAGCGCTTCACTGGCGCGTCACCCGCCTTTTCTAGCATCAGTTCAATGCGTCGCTTCAAACGACGAATCAGCACGGCGGCCGCCGAACGGCTTTCACATTTCAAACCCCAGGACGACTCCTCATGAAACTCGGCTTCAACAAACATCAGCTCGCCCTCGCGGCGCTCGCAGCGCTGGGCACGACCACACTGGCCACGGCACCCACGCTCGCAGCGGCGGCGGGCAAGACTGCCGGCCAATATGTGGCGGGTGACTTCCACAACCACACCACCTGCTCGGACGGCTCGATCTCGATGCAGAAGCTGGTCAAAAAGGCCACCGACAAGGCTGAAACGCCCTGGGGTCTGGACTGGTTTGTTCAGGCTGGCCACGGTGGCACCGGCAACCGCAACTGCACACTGGTGGAAGACGCTTCGCTGAGCACACCCGCTTACCCCTACGTCGCAGGCAAGGGCCCGTCCACCACTTGGGCCAACAGCATTGGTGCCAGCGCCATCAAGGGCAATAACGGCGGCGTCGGCGGCAACGGCAATATGTGGCGCTGGCAGTCGATTCAAGAATTTCAGTACCCGGTGACCGAGTACTTGGCTGCCGCCAAGAACCTGCCGATCTTCATCGGCCTGGAATCGGTCGTGGCCGGCCATGAGCACAGCTCGATGACCATCATCACCGGCCAGATGCCGCTGTCGGTGGACAACGCGACGCTGCCTGCCAGTGCCGGCTACACCGCGCTGGGCAACGCCAATGCCTTGGCTCAATGGTCCTATTGTTTTGACCGCAACGACACCGACACCAGCCGTGGCAACACCACCGGCTCCACCCTGGGCAACAACTGGAATTGCTCCGTGACCGGCAGCAACAGCACGGCCGACACGAGCTGGAACGTCACCGCGCAGAAGCTGATGCCTGCCAGCGGCAGCGGTGTCGGCACCAAAGGTCACCTGAAGACAGTTGAAGCGATCAAGTGGATGGCTCAGAACCATGCCAACGGCAGCTATTACGTGCCCGCCCACCTGGAACGTGCCGGCCCCTTCAACCCGGACGGCAACAACGGCTTCAACGTTGAGCATCTGCGCAACTTGAACAATGCCGGACCCATGATCGCTTTTGGCATGGAGACTCAACCGGGCCATGGCGCTTCGTCGGACCGTGGCGAGTACAAGCCGCTGCGCCAGAGCATTGGCGGCGTGCTGACCGACTCCGTCGGCGGCACCACCTGGGGCGGCACCGGTGTCTACGGCGCGCAAGTCGGCGGCGTCTGGGACGCTCTGCTGGGCGAAGGCCGCAACTTCTGGTTCTTCGCTTCATCCGACTGGCATAACCGCGGCAGCTTCGGCCCGGACGACCGCCGCTCGACCCAGGACTTCTTCCCCGGCGAATATCAGCGCAACTACACGATGGTGCGCAACGGTGCAGACAAGCTGCGCCCGCAAACCATTGTTGACGGCCTGCGCACCGGCAACAACTTTGCTGCCAGCGGCCAGTTGATCGACCGCCTGTCCTTCATCGCCTGCGCGTCCTACGCCGGCGTGGCCGCGCGCAGCAATGCCGCCGTCGAAGCCTTGGCTGTGGCCGCCGCCACCAACAACCGTGACATCGACACCGCCGGTTGCGCCAGCATGGGTGAAAAGCTGGTGGTGCGCCCGGGTGCCGAGATCGTCGTCTCGGTCGTCGTGCGTGACCCGGCCGGTACCAGCTACTCGCCGTACAGCTTCCCCAACCCGTCCTTGCTGCAAATGGGCGTGAGCCAGCCGCTGAACATGCCGGTGCTCGATCACATCGACCTGATTCGCGGCATGGTCACCGGCTACAAGACGCCGGGCGCAGCCGACTATGCCGGCCAGTGGCCCAACACCTGGTTGGTCAACCCGGACATGAGCACCGTGCCGGCCGCTGCCAAGAACACCAGCGCCAGTGTCCTCAAAACCTTCAACGGCAACGGCAGCACGGCGTGGGCCACGGTGGCTTCGGGCGTTGACAACAGCGCCTTCCTGAAGATGACCTACCGCATCCCGGCGGTGCAGGCCTCGCAATATGTGCGTCTGCGCGGCAGCAATCTGCCGGCCGCCGTGCCTTACGAGACCGATGCCAGCGGCAACCCCTTGGCCGACATCCACACGAATGCCGGCAACACGGCCAAGCTGAAGATCCCCTGCACCACCCCGGCCGGCACGACCGAGTTCAATGGCTGCCCATCGCATTTGCCGGTTGTCGCCGGCCAGAAGATGGTGGCCTATGACGTGGCGGCCTGGTCGGACCTGTGGTTCTACAGCAACCCGATCTATGTTCAGGTGACGGGCTCGACGACGGTGGCCGGCGTCAAGTAAATCGCCAAGCCAGTGATCCCGAAATAGCAAAACTCCGCCCTGCCAGCGCCGCGCATTCTTGCGCGGCGCTTTTTCAATGGCAATCGCCAGCCCGACATTCACATTGCCACCCCAAATGCCCACAACTTCCGCGCTACCCACGCCACCTGCCCTGGCCACCGCACACAGCAACAGCAGCAAAGCGAGCTGGATGCGCGAGCCGCTGCTGCACTTCGTCCTGCTGGGCGCGCTGCTGTTCGGTGCTGACCATCTGCTGATCTCCCGCAACGATGACCCGCGCACGATCAGATTGAGTGCCGAGGTGGACAAGGAGGCGACGCAAGTCTTTGCCGCCTCGCGTGGCCGCGCACCGAGCGCCGAAGAACTGGCGGCCCTGCGCCAGATTTGGCTCGACAACGAGGTGCTGTACCGGGAAGGCCTGGCGCTGCAGGTCGACCGGGGCGACATCGCGATCCGTGAGCGGGTGATTTTCAAGGCCTTGAGCGTCGTCGACGCCAACAACAAATTACCCAAATTCGACGACGCCTTGTTGCGCAGCTGGTTCGAAAGCCGCCGCGTCAAATATGACGAGCCGGCACGCTTTGACTTTCAAGAAGCGCTGCTGGCCGGCGACAACTCCGAGCCCGTGGTGCGGGCCTTCGTGACCGAGCTGAACGCCGGCGCGCCTGGCGATGCCAAGGCCGGCCTGCGCGTCTTCAAGGCCAGGCCGCATGACAACCTGGTGCAGAGCTACGGCGCTGAATTTGCCAAGGCGCTGGAGACGTCCGCGCCAGGTGAGTGGCGCGCCCTGCAAACGACTGAGGGCTGGCGCGCGATGCGGCTCGACGCCGTGACAGCACCCAAACCGGCTGTTTTCGAGCCCTTGCGCGGCGTGGTGCTGCAGGACTGGACCGACGCCGTCATGGCCGAGCAGCGCACTGCCACCGTCCGCGCGCTGGCCAAGAAGTACACCGTCAAAACCGAGGCGGCCCAGCCATGATGGCTTGCTTACGACACTGGCTGTTCGCCAGTCTGGCGCTGTTCGCCAGCCTGGGACAAGCGCATGAAATGAGCATGGCCGAGATGCAGCTGCGCGAACTCGCTCAAGGCGAATTCGTCTGGCAATGGACGGCCAGCGAGAAGCGCGCGCCCGACGAAGTGCTGAAGCCGCTCTGGCCCAGTCATTGCACGGCAGAGGTCAACTTGCTGCACTGCGGCAGCGCCGGCCTGCAAGGCACGCTCGGCATGGAGGGCGTGGGCCAAGCCTATTCGGCCGTGCTGGTCAAGGTGTTCTGGCTGGACGGTCAAGCGCGCGTCTACACCTTGACGGCGGGCCAACCGACCGTTCACCTCTACGGCACCGCCGATGACGAACGCGGCATGGGCGAGATCGCCCGGGCCTACACGCTGCTGGGCGTCGAACACATACTCAGCGGCATTGACCACCTGCTGTTCGTCATCGCCATGCTCTTGCTGGTCGGCTTCAACCGCCGCCTGGTCTGGACCATCAGCGCCTTCACCGCCGCCCACAGCCTCACGCTGGCCAGCAGCGCCTTGGGTTGGCTGGTGCTGCGCCCGCCGCCGGTAGAAGCGGCCATCGCCCTGTCCATCGTGTTGGTGGCGGCCGAAGCGCTGCATCAGCGCCAGACCATCTCGCGCCGCTGGCCCGCCTTGGTCGCCTTCCTGTTCGGCCTGGTGCACGGTCTGGGCTTCGCCGGCGCGCTGAAGGAAATCGGCTTGCCGGACGACCACCTGCTGGTGGCGCTGCTGAGCTTCAATGTCGGCGTCGAGATCGGGCAACTGCTGACGGTGGCTGCCGCGTGGGCCTTGTGGCGCTTGACGTCGCGCTGGTCCGTCGCTCCCAAACTGCGCACCGCCTTGCTCTACAGCATCGGCTCGGTGGCAGCGTACTGGTCGTTGCTGCGTGTTGCGACCATCTTTGGCTAAGGGCGCTTCCCCAACCAGCTTTTTGTACAAATCCATGGACACAGGCGTAGGGCGGGTCAAGACCCGCGTGCGGCCGACTGTGGCACCCCTGTTGCACTCAGGCCGGCCCGATGGCGGTGCTTCGGTACCCGCCGCCGGAATCGATCGCGGGTCTCGACCCGCCCTACATGGCAACCTACCTCTTTGAATAATCCCATGGACGAAATCATCAGCCTGTTCCCCACGCCTTTTTTGCGCGCGCCAGCCGCCCTGCCACCCGCCTTGGTGGCCGGCCTGACCGCCCATTTCACGGCGGCCGCGCTGCAGGACAACAACGCCTCGAAGCAGCTCTCGCATACCCGCCTGTTGAAGCCCAGCGACAGCCCCCTGCTGGTCGAGGTGGCGGCGTTGCTGACGCCCAAGCTAAGCGAGTTCGGGGCGCTGCTGTTCGGCGAGCGCATGGGCTGGTCGCTGAAGGAAATGTGGGTCAATGTGCTGGACCATGGCGGCCACCAAGCGGTGCACAACCACGCCAACAGCTTTATCTCGGGCGTGGTCTACCTGACGCCCACGCATGAGGCTTCGCGCACCGTCTTCATGAAGTCGCCGGGCGGCCACGACTTCACCTTCAAGAACGACCATGCAGGCGTCGCGACCGGCCCCTTCAATGCCGAAAAGTGGATCGGCCCGGCACCGCAGCCCGGCGACCTGGTGCTGTTCCCGAGCTATTTGATGCATGCCGTGCCGCCCAACGCCGGCGAGCGCCGCATCTCGCTGGCCTTCAACGCGATACCGGCGCGGCTGGATTCCTGGGGCTACGCCATCACCTTTGGCGGCTGAACGCGTGAAGAAAACTCGCACCGCTTTTGGCTTGATGATCGCCTCGGGCTTTGCTGGCCTGGGCTACCAGATCGTCTGGACACAGCAATGCGCCCTGTGGCTGGGCCATGAGGCCGCAGCAGTGCTGGCCGTACTCACCGCCTTCTTCGGCGGCTTGGCCCTCGGCGCACTGACGCTGGGACGACGGATTGAACGCAGCCCCCGCCCTGAGCGCTGGTACGCCGCTTGTGAGCTGAGCATCGCGCTGTGGAGCTTGGCGCTGGCCCTGCTGATGGCCCCGGTCAGCGCCGGGCTGCTGGAGTTCACCGGCGCTCAGCCCAGCCTGTTCTGGCAATGGGCCGTGGCCTTTTGCGGCAGTTTGCTGTTGCTGCTGCCCGCCACGGCGGCAATGGGTGCCACCTTGCCGGCCATGGCCCGTGTGGTCGCCCAGATCACACATGCGGGGCAGCCGCGCAACCGGGTGGCCGCGCTCTACGCCTGCAACACGCTGGGCGCGGTGATCGGCGTGCTGGCCAGCGCGTTCTGGCTGGTGCCCGAATTCGGGCTAGCTCGCAGCGCCGGCCTGTGCGCGGCCTTGAACCTGTTCTGTGCTGCCGCTGCGCTTACCCTCACGGCCGCTGCGCGAGACAACACGATGGGCAGACCGGCCGCGCTGCCTGTGCAAGCGCCCGCTATACAGCCGGCTCAAAAGCGGGCGCTGGCCACCCTCGCTGCCACCGGCCTGCTGGGCATAGGCTACGAAGTGCTGGTCGTGCGCGTGATCAGCCAAGTCACGGAAAACACCGTCTACACCTTTGCCATCCTGCTGGCGGTCTATTTGGTCGGCACCGCGCTGGGCGCGGCCGCTTACCAGCGTTGGCTGAACCAACAGATGCCTGGCTTGATCAGCGGCCGTGGCGACCTCCAGCGAGCGCCACTTGACGCGGCTGCGCTGCGCGACCGGCTGCTCTGCCTGCTGGCCGCCGCCTGCCTGCTGGGCAACCTCAGCCTGTGGGGGGCAGAACACACGCGGCAATTCATGGCCTTGCAATTGGGTGTCGGCATGGGCAGCGCCTTGGCGGCCGAAGCCGCGCTGGCGCTGGCGGCGTTTGCGCTGCCCACTCTGGTGATGGGCGCGCTGTTCAGCCATCTCAGCACCTCGGCGTCCATCGACACCGAGAACAAGGGGCGTACTGCAGAGAGGATCAGCTTCAGCCTGGCCCTGAGCTTCAACACGCTGGGCGCAGCGGCGGCACCGCTGCTGTTTGGCGTGCTGGTCGTGCCGTTGCTGGGAGCCAAAGTGGCTTTGCTGTCGATTGCGGCCGGCTACCTCGCCCTGGTGTCACGGAAAGCCTGGGCTACCTGGAGTCAACCGGGCGCTTGGGGTGTCACCCTGGCCGGCCTCGCCCTGGCCGTCTGGACACCGCCCTTGATTTTTGTCGACGTACCCGAAGGTGGGCATGTCGTCAGCTACCGCGAAGGTGCGATGGCCGCCGTCAGCGTGGTGGAAGACGCCAACGGCGTGGCGCGGCTGCGCATCGACAACCGCCAGCAAGAAGGCAGCAGCGCCAGCCTGTGGGCCGATGCGCGCCAGGCGCTGCTGCCCTTGCTGCTCCACCCGGCGCCAAAGCATGTACTGTTCCTGGGCCTGGGCACGGGGGTGACGGCGTCTGCGGCGGCGGCTAACCCGCGCCTGCGCGTAGAGGCGGTCGAATTGTTGCCGGAGGTGATTGCAGCGTCGGCATATTTCACCGCTCCGCCAGCGAATGAGCTCAACGCAGGCGCAATGGACAACAGCCGCCCAAGGCCGCAGCTGCACCTGCTGGCGGCCGATGCGCGGCGCTTTGTGAAAGCGACCGAGCAGCACTACGACGTGATCGTTTCAGACAACTTCCACCCCGCCCGCAGCGGCTCCGGTTCGCTCTACACGGTCGAGCATTTCCAGGCCGTGCAGGCCCGCCTGACGGGCAGTGGCCTGTTCTGCCAATGGCTGCCGCTGCATCAACTTGACCTCGAAACGCTGCGCAGCATCGTGCAGTCGTTTGTGGCGGTTTATCCCGGCGCTTGGGCCATGCTGGCCACCAACAGTCTGGAAACACCGGTGCTGGGCCTGGTCGGGCGGGCTGATAACAGTCCTGCGGGCCATTTCGATCTCGACCTCGACCAACTGCGCCTGCGGCTGGCCGATAAAGCATGGCCGCAAGCGCTGGCCGATTTCGGCATCACCGACGAATTCGCCCTGCTGGGCAGCTTCATCGCCGGGCCGCAGGCGCTGAAGCGCTTTGCCGGCAGCGCGCCGCGCAACACCGACGACCACCCGGTCGTCGCCTACCGTGCGCCGCGCATCACCTACGCGCCGGACTCCTTGCCGCGCGACCGTCTGCTGGCACTTTTGCAGTGGCTGCATGCCGACTCGGCAGATTCCGCTGATCCCACCCAGCTGATCGATGCGAACTTGCCACCTGCCTGGGGTCAGCGCTTGGCGGCTTACTGGACGGCACGCGATCAATTCATCGAAGCCGGCCGCAACGTCCGCGCCGCAGCCGATGTGAAAGCCATGCTGGCTCAAGTGCGCCAGCCCTTGCTGTCTGTGCTGCACACCAGCCCCGACTTCCGCCCTGCCTATGACCCGCTGCTGCGCATGGCTGCGGCCCTGACACCCAGCGATAAGCCTGCCGCTCGGGCCTTGCTGACCGAGCTGGTGCAGGCCCAGCCACTCCGCCCGGAAGCGGCGCAGGCCTTGCAACAATTGAGTCAGCAGACACGCTGAGGACGCTCGGTTAATGGGTTGCTGAGGAGGAAAGGCGAGCCAAGCGCGACAGTCACGACAAACGCCCAGCAAAAAGCCCCTCGCGGGGCTTTTGCATCAGAAGAGTCCGAACGGTCACTGCATCACTTGCTACGACGGCGGCGCACCAAGGCCAGGCCCGTCAGCGCCAGACCAGCAAGTGCCAACGATCCAGGCTCGGGCACTTCCACGGTGATGCTGGAGCCAGCGACCACGTTGCTGCTGGCGTCACGCACCTCTAGCCGGAAGCCGGTGCTGCTTTGGCCGTAAGGGTTGAAGTCATAAGCCACCGTTGGGATAAATGACATCTCCATATTCCACGACTCAGGGTTGCTGACTCCAGCAATATTGGCCCCGGTGTTAGGGTTAGTGAGTGATAGCCAAGCAAGATCAACCACAGAACTGGCGTCCTTGTCGATTCCCAGCCAAACCGAACAACCATTGCAACTGGTCAGATTCCAGGCGAAATCGAAGCTCCAATTGGCCCGGTTGGCTTCGAACAAGCCAGTAGTGGCGTAGTACGTATCCACACCATTGTTGGGCAAGTAGACGCCGTTCTTGTAAGCGTGGGCACCCATCGCAACGGTGGCCGTTTTGGTGTTTCCATTTGAGGTGTACGACCCGTCCACCACATTGAACAGCACGCCGCTCAGGCCGTTGGCGGTGTAGGCCGTCTCCCATGGCTGATAGATCGTCAATGCGGCGTTGGCCGAGCTGGCGATGGCGAGTGTGGCAACGAGGGCAGCGAGGCTGCTGAGCTTGAACTTCATACGAACTCCTGTGTGGGGTGGGGTGGGCGCAGTAAAAATTGCGACATCGTGCAAATATGCAAATTCCATACCAGCGTGAAACAAAAAAAATGAAATTCATTTCAATCAATCACTTACGTTCATTTGTTCTCTATGCGCACATTTTTTTAGTTATTCAGCGATCTCTTTGTAAAATTTATCGACACACATGAAAGCAGCAAACGGCGCTTGCCACCCAAATACCAGCAAAAAATCCATAACGTTATGTTTTGTTAAGTTTTACCGGTAGCGATCCAGATCAGCACTCAACGGAATCACGCAGGCGGCCGTACTTCACGGAGCACTCAATTACCCCCTACTTAAGGGGTTAGCAAAACCGTCTTGAGCGGCTGAATGCCGTTACTCTTCGGCACGTTTGAACACATCTAATATTTTTGATATCAGTTGCGCTCGCTCAAATTCGCCAAAACCAGCCAAAACTACGTAGGAGTATTGAAATGCCCACAGATTCAAATGCAGTGATTGTCACTTTGTCAGTTGCAGATGACACTTACACCGTGGGTGATGGCAACTACGTAATTACCAATCCAGACGGCAACGACACCATCAACACCGGCGCCGGCAACAGCATCGTCAACGCGCTGTCCGGCAACAACATCATCACCATGGGGGCCGGCAACAGCACCGTCAACTCCGGCGGCGGCGACGACACCATCAACACTGGGGCTGGCATCAGCGTCGTCCACGCTGGGGCCGGCCACAACACCATCACCACTGGTGCCGGCGGCAGCACGGTCATCACCACCGACGGCAACAGCACCATCACCACCGGCGCAGGTGGCAGCGTGGTTACCGCTGGCACCGGCAACAACACCATCACCACCGGTGCCGGTGGCAGCATCATCAACACGCTGGTCGGCAACAACACGATTCCTGCCGGTGACGGCGACAACGTGATACACACCTTGGGCGGCAACAACACTGTCACCTCGGGCAACGGCAACGACGTCATCACCACGATGGCCGGCAACGACACCATCACCGCCGGCGCTGGCAACGATGTGATCTCCAGCGGCGCCGGTAACGACACGGTGTACGGCGGTGCGGGCAACGATGTGCTGGTCTACGTGATGGCGGAGAACAACAGTTTGGCCGCTGCTTATGCCGATATCTACCAGGGCGGAACCGGCATCGACACCTTCCGGATGGTGCTGACATCGGCCGAGTACGCAAGCGTTGCGGTGCAAGCCGATATCGCCAATTTCAAGGCCTTCATGGCCCTGAACACAGGATTAGACGGCGAAGCCGGTACGGCCAGCTTCACCTTCGCCTCCATCACGATGATTGCCGGCAGTTTTGAAAAGCTGGAGATTGTGGTCGATGGCGTGACCGTTTTTCCGGCCCCCCAGGCGCTCAACACGGCGGCCGTCATCGGCGGCGTCGGCACCGGCATGGTCACGGCAGGCACGCCGGGCGCGCCGCCGCCCCTCACCGCCGGCCAGTTGACCATCACCGATGCCGACCCCGGGCAGTCCGGCTTCCAGCCCCAGGCCGCCACCGCTGGCGCGAACGGTTTCGGCAGCTTCACCTTCG
>CANFYD010000030.1 GCA_947450745.1 Burkholderiales bacterium | reverse complement strand
GCACCGGCTTTTCACACGCTGGTGAAAACCGCCTCCGAAGTGCTGCGCCGCCACGAGCAGCAGCTGCACGCCCAGTTGCACAAGAGCCTGAAAATCGACACGGCTCAGGGTCGGATTCAGGTGCTGCTGGACATCGTGCCGGATGAAGACAATCCCTATGCCACGCTCAGCGCGCTGGACGCGGCGGGGGCGTCACTGGCTCAGGTGCGGGTGCCGGCCGGCTTCAAGCTGAACGAGTCGAGTGCAGCGGCGTGGGCCGAGAACGACTTTCAGCGGCCCGGCTGAGCGAGCGCGCTGCCGTCGGCCGGGTTTTTAAGGTCGGCGCGGCGCGCACCGGTGAAGCGCTTGGCCCAGTAGGCATCGCGCATGTCTTCTACCCGAACAGCCCCGCCGACGCGCGGTGAGTGGATGAACTTGCCCTCGCCGACGTAAATGCCGACGTGCGAGAAAGTGCGTCGCATGGTGTTGAAGAACACCAGGTCGCCGGGCTTCAGCTCATCGCGCTTGATTTGCAGCAGGCTGGCCAATCTGGCCTGCTCTTCGGCCCTGTGCGGCAGCACCATGCCGACGCTGAGCTCGAAAATATGGCGGGTGAAGCCGCTGCAGTCGAAGCCGCTTTCTTCCGTTTTGCCGCCGCGTGCATAGCGGACGCCGAGGAAGTTCATCGCCGACAGCACCAACCCTGAAGCGGTGTCGCGCACCTGATTGATCAGCTTGCTGGATTCGCCCGGCACCTGCGGCAACAGCCCGCGCTCTTGCAAGAAGCGGCTGACCGGGTCGCCGAGGCTGGCGGTTGTCGGCGCGGCGTTAGTGGTCACTGCTGCTGCGGTGTTCGAGGCGGTGCTGCTGCTTGTCGTCGTGGTGCCGGGCAAGACGGCGGCCAGGGCCGCCGCTGTGGTGGCGGCCTGCGCGCTTGGCGACAGCCCCGCGCCGTAGTTGCCGACTTGCGCACCGACCTGCGCACTTGAGGTGGTCGCGTTGCTCGTGCTGGGCGATGCCTGCGCCTGAGCCGTTGTCGACATCGCCCAAGCCGCACACAAGGCCAAGCCGACAGCACAGACCTTCAGGCTGAACAGGCGGGGGTAAGGGGGGAGGGGGGAGCGGCGGGCGGCAAACATAGGGTTCGACGCGCAGCTTAGGGGGGCGGCGTTGCAGGTGTCAAGCAAAGTAGGGGGTAACCAAGGGAAAGCCCGGGCTATTTCAGGCGACCGGGAATTGGCGGACTTGAGTAAAACGCTGGGTGAAAGTTGCTATTTTAACCAATGCCAATTCGGTGGAAATTGCCCGAGCGACCCAGCCTCGACGTAGAAGCGTCGCTGGTGACCTCCAAAACGCAGCCCGTCCGTCGCAACCCGGCGGCGCTCTCGCAGGCCATGCACAATCCGCTGGGCATTGGGTGGCCATGCGGCCAACAGCCCCTCACAAAATTTGGACGTCCAGCATGAAACATAAGCAAATTCTGGCCACGCTATTCCTGCTGCCTGGGTTGGCGGCACCCGCGCTGGCGGCGAGCAGCTTGCCCGGCCCGGCTTTTCCTCAGTTCAACAATGCGGCCCAGGTCAATGCGGCATGTACGCTTGGTTTGGGTGCGGCCAAACAGCGCGTGGTGGCGCTGGAGCGGCGGCCGGTCAACGCTGGCTGGCTGGCGGCTTTTGATGACTTTTATGCTTTTCTCGAAGACACCCAGTACCCGCTGGAATTCGTCTTGAATGTGCATCCGGACGCCGTGGTGCGCGAGGCCGCCCAGGCCTGCTCGCTGCGCTGGGCCGATTTCAGCTCGACCTTTGAGCAGAATGCGGCCGTCTACCGGGCGCTGAAAAAAGCACCGCAAGCCGATGCCATCGACGCGGAGTTGGTGCGCTTGTCGGCCGGGGTGTTCGAGGACGGCGGTGTGGCTTTGCCCAAGCTCAAGCGTCAGCGTGCCAAGGCACTGCTCGACCAGATCAGCGAGCTCGACCAGCGCTTCAACAAGAACATCCGCGACGCCGGCACCGTGGTGGCCTTCACCGAGGCGGAGTTGAGCGGCGTGCCGGGCGGCGTCTGGAAGGCGGCCAAGCGCGATGCCGAGGGGCGCTATCTGCTGGGTGTGGATTACCCCAGCTATCTGCCGCTGATGCAGTCCGCCGATGACGCTGGCGCGCGCGAGCGCATGTGGCGGGCCAAGATCAACGAAGGCGGCGACGCCAACTTGGCGCTGTTGGCCGACATCACCCGGGCCCGTCATCAGCTGGCCGGGCTGTTCGGCTTCGACAACTACGCGGATTTCAATCTGCGCCGCAAGATGGCCAAGAACGCGGCCACGGCGAATGCGTTTCTGGCCGACGTGAAAAGCCGTGTCGTGGAGGGCGAGCTGAAGGACTTGTCCGAGCTGCGCGCCGCCAAGGCTCAGCAACTGGGCACATCGTTGAGCAGCACCACGGTGAATCGCTGGGACACCAGCTATTACGCCGAGCGCATCCGGCGCGAGCGCTTCAGCGTCGATCAAGAGGCCTTTCGAACCTACTTTCCGCCGCAGGAAAGCCTGTTGTTTGCCCTGCGCGTGATCGAGCAGTTGATGGGCGTGCGCTACACCCCGGTGGCGGCCGATTTGTGGCACCCGGACGCGCAGGCCTTTGTGGTCAGTGACGCCGCGACCGGCAAGCCGTTGGCGCAGCTCTATGTCGACCTGTACCCGCGTGCCGGCAAGTACAACCATGCGGCGGTCTGGCCCTTGCGCTCCAGCGCCACCCGTATCGGCCGCACCTCAACAGCGGCGTTGGTGGTCAACTTCGATCGCCGTGGTTTGACGCTCGACGAGATGGAAACGCTGCTGCACGAACTGGGCCATGCGGTGCACAACAACCTGTCCAGCACCCGTTATGCCTCGGCAGGCGGCACACGCGTGATGCAGGATTTCGTGGAAGCGCCGTCGCAAATGCTGGAGGACTGGGTCTACGACAAACAGGTGCTCAAGCTGATGGCCGAGGTCTGCCCGACTTGCCAGCCGGTGCCCGATGCACTGCTGGACAAGGCCGTGGCGGCCAAGGATTACGGCAAGGGTTCGCGCTTTGCCCGCCAACATTTCTTTGCCAGCTATGACCTGGCGCTGCACGCGGCCGCTGTGCCCGACCCGATGGCGCTGTGGGCGCGCATGGAGGAGGCTTCGCCACTGGGCCATGTCAAGGAGACGCGCTTTCCTGCCGGTTTTGCCCATCTGGCCGGCGGTTACGGGGCCGGCTACTACGGCTATTTGTGGAGCTTGGTGCTGGCGATGGACTTGCGGGGCGAGTTCAAGGCCGACAAGCTGAGCCCGGCGGTAGGTCAGCGCTACCGCAACATCGTGCTGGGGCAGGGCGGGCAAAAGCCGGCTCCATTGCTGGTACGAGAATTCTTGGGGCGCGATTCCAATTCGAAAGCCTTCTTCGATGATTTGACGCGTTGATCGGCTGGCCGATCAGCGCCGCCAATCGGCGTCGATGAAGCGCATGACGCTGTCTTCATGGTGAGGGCCAATCACTTGGTGGGCCTCTTGCTTGACGGCCGCGATGGCGTTTTCCACCGCAATGCCGCGGTGGGCGGCGCGCAGCATCTTGACGTCGTTGACGTGGTCGCCAAACACCACCACCTCGCGGGCTGACAAGCCGTAGCGCTCGGCCAGCGTCTGTATCGCTTGGTCCTTGGTGGCGCGCCGGTCGTGCACGGTCAACCAAGGCCAGCCGGGCATGTAGAGATCGTCGGCCAGGTGCGTTTCGACAGCATCTCCGCACAGCGCTTCGATCTCGGCCTGCAGCGCTTGCAACGGCGCCTCCCGCTCGACCACCACAAAGGTGACGACCGGGTCGGCCAGCTCGTCTTGCAGCCGCCGGGTGTGGCGCAGGCGCGGGTCGGCATTGCGCAAGCGCTCATCGACAAAGCGCTGCTGGCCTTCGTTTTCTACCGCTTGATAAAACAGCTGGTCACCGAGCCGGCCGTGGGTCGAGAAAAACGGCATGAAGCCTTGGCCGCGCATCAAGGCAAAGATGGCCTGGCCCATTGCCGGGTCCATGGCGTGCACCAGCTCATGCTGGCCGCTGACCATCTCGCTGATGTAGGCACCGTTGCTGGAAATCACCGGCAAGCGCAGCTTGAGGCCTGCGAGGATGCGGCTGATCGAGGTGACGTGGCGGGCACTGGCGACGGTGAAGCACAAGCCCTCGTCGAGCAAGCGCGTCAAGCCGGCGCGGGTGATGTCCGACAAACTGGCTTGGCGACCCAGCAACGTGCCGTCCAGATCGGAAACATAAAGTGACATCGGCGGTCCTTGAGGGGGGTGAGGTTTCAGTGCGGCGCCATCAAAGGGCTGACAAAGGCTTCAGCAGCTCGGTCAAATCGCTTTCCGTGAACAGCGGCTGCTTGCGTGCTGTGGACCCGCTGTAGACGCTGTCGGCCAGCGCGGCCTTGCGTTCTTGCAGCGCCAGGATGCGCTCTTCAATCGTGCCCTGGGCCACCAACTTGTAGACAAACACGCTTTGCGTCTGGCCGATCCGGTGGGCGCGGTCGGTGGCCTGGTTTTCCACCGCCGGATTCCACCATGGGTCGTAGTGAATCACCGTGTCCGCTTGCGGCAAATTCAGGCCCACGCCGCCGGCCTTCAGGCTGATCAGGAACAAGGGCACCGCGCCGCTGGTGAACTGCTCGATCAGGTCGTCGCGCTTTTGGCTCTGGCCGGTCAGCTTGACCCAGCGCAGCCCGCGCTTGAGCAGCTCGGCCTCGATCAGCGTCAGCATGCTGGTGAACTGCGAGAACAGCAGCACGCGCCGGCCCTCGGCCAGCATCTCGGGCAGCAGCTCCATCAAATGCTCCAGCTTTGCGGAGGACTTGACCTTGCGGGCAGCGTCAAGCTTGAGCAGTTGCGGGTCGCAGCAGACCTGGCGCAGCTTCAACAGCGCATCAAGAATGGTGATTTGCGACTTGGCCAAGCCCTTGGCGTCAAGCGCTTCACGCACTGTTTTTTCCATGCCCAGCCGTATGGTTTCATACAGATTGGCCTGTTCGCCCGACAACTCGACCCGCAGCACGGTCTCGACCTTGGGCGGCAGATCGGCCGCCACCAGAGCCTTGGTGCGGCGCAGCATGAAGGGTGTGATGCGGGCCCGCAACTGAGCCAAACGCGTGGTGTCGCCCAGCTTTTCGATCGGCACCCGGAACAGCTCGTTGAAGCGCGTCTGGCTGCCCAGAAAACCGGGCATCAGAAAGTGGAACAGGCTCCAGATCTCGCCCAGATGGTTTTCCATCGGCGTGCCCGACAGGCACAGGCGGTGGCGCGTCTGCAATTGCGCCGCCACTTGCGCCGCGTGGGTGCTGGCGTTCTTGATGTTCTGCGCCTCGTCCAGCACGACCAGATGCCACTGCGTTTCCAACCAGCGCTCGCGGTCCCGGTGCAGCAGGGAGTAAGGGGCGATGACGACATCTTGCTCGGCCAAGTCGTGGGCCGCGTCATGTCTGTCCTTGCCGTGCAGCACCAGACAGCGCAGCTCGGGGCAAAAGCGTGCGGCCTCGCGCTTCCAATTGCCCATCAGGCTGACCGGCGCAATGATCAGGGCCGGCCGGGTCAGGCGGCCCGCTTCTTTCTCGGCCTGGATGTGGGCCAGCGTTTGCAGCGTCTTGCCCAGGCCCATGTCATCGGCCAGGATGCCGGACAAGCCATGCTGACGCAGGAACTGCAGCCAGCTCAGGCCCTGGCGCTGGTAGGGGCGCAACTCGGCGTGCACGCCGGCGGGCAGCGGTATTTCGGGCAGCTCGGCCTGGCCGGCCAATTGCTTGAGCATGGTGCGCAGGGCGGCACTGCCCTCCCAGACGGCCCCTTCGCCGAGGGCGGCGCTGGCTCTGAGCGCGTCCAGGCGCGAGAGCTTCAGGCTGTCGCCGGAGAAGTCATGGTTGCTGCGGTCACCGACCAGCTCCAGCAGCGCCGCCAGCCACGGCTTCAGCGTCTCGGTGGGCAGGCG
This sequence comes from Burkholderiales bacterium, assembly GCA_947450745.1. Lineage (GTDB taxonomy): Bacteria > Pseudomonadota > Gammaproteobacteria > Burkholderiales > Burkholderiaceae_C > Paucibacter_A. The sequence continues at coordinate 8,839 of CANFYD010000030.1, read as the reverse complement.
CAAATAGCCCTGACCACTCGGGTCGGGCAGGAACAGGAAGGGCGGGATTTGCCGCACACCAGTGAGCGGGTCCAGCGGGCTGGCAGCCGCCGCAGCGATCAGGCTGGGCAGCCAGGGCAAGATGTTCTGGCGCGCCCCGTTGATCTCCATGCCCAGCGACAGATCGAACCAGGGCGAGGTGGTTTCATGCGATTCGCCGTCTTCCCAAGGCGCTGGCTCGCTGTCGCTGTCAATTTCACCGTCACCGTCACTGGCGTTGTTCTCAGCGCTGCCGGCGCGATCCTCGGCTTGCATCCGCACCGTCAAGCTGTCGGCTCGAGTGATCCAGTTTTCCAGGACGCGGTCCAGACTGACTTCAAAACCGGCATCGCGCAGCACGGTGTAGTCGTCATCGGCCCATTGCAGCCAACGCTGTTGATCCTGCTGGCCAGACAACACGAATTCACCGCCGACATCGCCGCTCAGGCCCAGGTCGGTCAAGCGCTGGCGTGCTTGCAATTCCGCCGCCAGGTCGCGCTGCAGCAAGATCTGCCCCTGCCGCCCGTCGACCAGCACCCGCTCCGTGTCATTGGCCCACCAGCCGCGATGGCCCTGGTAGTCGAAGCGCAAACGGGCGCGGATCAAGCCCTTGAGGCGCAGCTCGGCGGCATCGGTCGGCGTCAGTTGCAGTCGCGCCGTCGGCACCACGCCCGTCAAGATGGGCGTGCTTTTCAGCACCGGCGGCAGCGGCAGGCTGCCCAGACGCTGCTCGATGTCGAGCTGGTACTTCTGCATCGCGGCTTCCCGCAGCGGCGGCGCTTTCAGCAAGACGAGCAGCTCTTGCGAGCTCATGCCCTCGCTCAAGATCGGCCCGCACAAGCCGCGTTTGGTGTCCAGGTACAAGGGCGGGGAGTTGCCACACAGCTCGGCCGTTTTCTCGACGCAACTGGCGCGCAAGAGCCAGGCCTCGGTGGCGGTCTTGGAGGCCGGCGTTTTCTGCCAGTCCCATCGCAGCGCTTGCGCCGGGCCCCAGGTAACGCGTCGGCCGGGGGCGAGCTCACCGATGTCGAGCAGCAAGCGGCCGGTGTCGGCGGCAATTTTCAGGGCCAACAGCCCCGCTTGCCCGCGCGGTATGACCTTGGACCTGACCCCGTAGCTGCTGTTGTAGCCCTGGCTGTCCGGCATGACCCGGATCAGTTGCAGCAACTCATGCTCGGCCTCGCTGGCCCGGTCAAAGACCGGGTGGCCGCTCGTCGGGGTGTATCTGATCGGCTTGGGCTTGGACCAGTCCCCGTTGACCCGGGTGTAGGCGGTGACCACTTCCAAGCGCAGCCGCGGCAACTCGCCCTCCACGAGCAGAGTCTTCAGCAAGAAGAGGTATTGCTCGAGTCGTTCAGGTGCGAGTTTTTTGCCACCCAGTCCCGCATTAGCGTGATCGCCTGCAAGCGGCGTTTTGCCCTTGGCGCTGTCCAGGGCCAACAGCCAGCGTGTCAACTGGGCATCGGAGGCCCGCTGCGCCGTTTCTTCGGCGGCTTTCTCGGCTGCTTGGGCAGCAGCTTGGGCTGCGGCAGCTTCCTGAAGTCGGACGAATGAGGCCCGCAGGTCCGCTGCGCTTGCAACGGATGAGGCAGGGGGAACGACCTCGTTCGGCGGCGCTTTGATCAGACGCAGACCTTCATAGGCGGCTTTCAGCATCAGCGCCACGCCATGTTTGCACTGGTGACCGACCGGGCAACTGCATTCGCTGTCCCAGAAGGCGATCCGGCCCGCAGTCGTCAATTCCAGCTCGATGCTCAAGTCGTAAGGCTTGCGTTGCGAGCCTTGCACCTTGCCGAGCAGCAGCCAGCGCTCATCGTCCAATTGCTCGATGTCCAGGCTCAGCACCTTGTTGCTGCGATACAGCGCCAAGCCGCGCGTCCAGGAGCTGCCATCGACCTGCTGTTGCCAGGATTGCGGGCTGAACCAAAGGCCGGTGGGGAAGGGAGACGGTTTCATCGAGGGCGGTCAAGGCGCTGGGGTGGACGGAAAAACGGCCCTTGCCGCTGCGGGCAAGAGCCGTTTGTTGGGCGACTGAAGGCGTAGTTAGAGCACTTCCGAGGCGAAGTCGGCCAAGCGCGAGCGTTCGCCACGGGCCAGCGTCACATGGCCGCTGTGGGCCCAGCCCTTGAAGCGGTCAACGGCAAAGGTCAGGCCAGAACTGCCCTCGGTCAGGTAGGGCGTGTCGATCTGCGCCAAATTGCCCAGGCAGACGATTTTGGTGCCCGGCCCGGCGCGGGTGATCAGCGTCTTCATCTGCTTGGGCGTCAGGTTTTGCGCCTCGTCGATGATCACGTACTTGTTCAAGAAGGTGCGACCGCGCATGAAGTTCATGCTCTTGATCTTGATTTTGCTGCGCACCAAGTCATTGGTGGCGGCACGGCCCCATTCGCCGGCAGCGCTGTCCCCGCGGCCCAGCACCTCCAGGTTGTCGTCCAGCGCCCCCATCCACGGGCTCATCTTTTCTTCCTCGGTGCCGGGCAGGAAGCCGATGTCCTCGCCGACCGGCACGGTCACGCGGGTGACGATGATTTCGGAATAGCGGCGCTCGTCCAGCACTTGCGACAGCCCGGCGGCCAGCGCCATCAAGGTCTTGCCGGTGCCGGCGGTGCCGGTCAGCGTGACGAAATCACATTCCGGATCGAGCAGCAGATTGAGGGCGAAGTTCTGCTCGCGGTTGCGAGCGGTGACGCCCCAAACGGCATGCTTCTGGTTGCCGTAATCCTTCAGCGTGCGCAAGACGGCGGTTTTGCCGGTGATCTCCAACACCTTGGCATAGAGCGGCGCGGCACCGGGCGCTTCCAAGTAAACCAGTTCGTTGACCAACAGCGACGGCACCAGCGGGCCGCTGATCCGGTAGAAAGTGATGCCGCCCTGGCTCCAGCTTTCCATCGTCTTGCCGTGGCGCTCCCAGAAGTCGGCCGGCAGCGACTGCACGCCGGTGTAGAGCAGATCGGAGTCTTCCAGCGTCTTGTCGTTGCGGTAATCCTCGGTCGGCAAGCCCAGCGCTCGCGCCTTGATGCGCATATTGATGTCCTTCGACACCAGCACCACTTCGCGGCTTGGGTTTTGCAGCTTCAGCGACTGCACGACGGCCAGGATCTGGTTGTCGGCCTTGCCCTGCGGCAAACCGGCCGGCAGCGGCGTATCGATCAAACCGGTCTGGAAGAACAGCTTGCCGCCCGCTTCGCGGTGACCGGTGTGGTCCAGCGGCAGGCCCTTGGCCATCTCTTCCAGGCCGCTGGTCTTCAAGCCGCCAGCCAAAGCGTCGAGCTCACGGCTGACTTGGCGCACATTGCGCGCCACTTCGGTCATTCCCTTTTTGTGGCCGTCCATTTCCTCCAGCGTGATCATCGGCAAATAGATGTCGTGTTCCTCGAAGCGGAACAAGCACATCGGGTCGTGCATCAACACATTGGTGTCGAGCACGAACAATTTGGCCGCTTCGTTGCTCTTCTTTTTAGCAACGACGGCCCTGACAGGCGCTGACCTGACTTGGGTCAGCGGCTTGGCGGACAGCGCTGGCGCGAGCGGCGGTGTGACGGGGGCAAAGGAGGTCGGTGCCTGCGTCGGCACCGGCGCGGCAACCGGCATTGGCACCGGCAGTTTGGCCGGCTGTCGTGCGGCTACCGCCTTTTTGGCGGGTACTGGCGCCGCCTTGGCTGTTGCAGTCGGTTTCAGGCTCGGCTCGGCGCTGACCATCTGGAGAATGGGCGCTGGCTTGGCGGCATGTGCGCTGCGCACGGGTGATGTGGGCTTGCTGACCGCCAGCGTCGCCTCGAAGGCGGAAGGCTCGAGGCGGCTGGCGCGCTTGGTCGGGGGCTTGGGCAGTGGCATGGTGGGGTCAGTCCGCATCGCTGCGGGCTCAGGTTCAGAAGCGGGATGTCAGGCCTGAAAAACAAAAAAGCCGCACAGTCTGCTGGGCGGCTTCGTTGGTAGGTGATTCAGGGGTTTCGAGCATGCGTTCATTATGCACAAAGCGCTGTGACCGCCGAGCTGGCCGGGTCAGCAACAACCCGGCAGAAACAACAAAGCCGATCCGGGATTTCTCCGCGATCGGCTTTGAGTTTTGGTGCAGCGGGGGTTACCCGGCGCTTGCCTGAACCTTGATCAGGCTTGAGCGGCTTCTTTGTTCAGTGCCGAGACTTCTTTCAGCACTTCATCCACATGGCCGGCGACCTTGATGCCGCGCCATTCGGCCCGAAACACGCCGGTGGCGTCTATCAGGAAGGTGGAGCGCTCGATGCCCTTGACCTTTTTGCCGTACATGATCTTGTTCTTGACCACGCCGAACATGTGGCAGAGCTTTTCTTCGGTGTCGGCGATCAGCTCGAACGGCAGTTCAAGCGTCTGCTTGAACTTGTCATGTGAGACCATGTTGTCGCGGGATACACCCATCACCACGGCACCAGCTTTCACAAAGTCGTCGTGGCGGTCACGAAACTGCATGGCTTCGGTCGTGCAGCCTGGGGTATTGTCTTTCGGGTAAAAATACAAAACCACGGCTTGGCCAAGATAGGTGTGCGGTGTGAACTTCACACCGCCTGTGGCAAGAGCTTCAATTTCCGGAAGAATTTTGTTCAGCGCTGGCGTCATGTGGCATCTATTTTGATGTGCCCGGGCGGGCATAGCTTTGCATTATACGTTGAAGGGTCGATTCCATGGCTGCGCCCGCTCCGCGCCTGTTAGGGGGCTGTGCTTTTGCGCGGTCTGCAGCGGCGAAAGGGGCGGGTTCTTGAGTCGGTGAGGAGCGCTCAGAGGGTGAGAACTTTTAGCGAGCGGTTGTCAGGCTAGGCTGAGGCCGGACACAAGCAGTCCTGAGGACTGCTTGTGCCTGCCGAAGGACAGGGCCTCTGGCCCTGGCGGATGGGGCGCAGGAACCGGAACGTACTTTCGGTACGTGAGGATTCCGAGTACCCAGCCAACGATGCATGGCGGCCGCGCAGTAAAAAGTTCTCGCCCTCTCAGCGGTCAATCAACAGAGCGGCCAGCACCGCCCGACTCTCGCTTGCCAGCACGTTGTAAGTGCGGCAGGCCGCAGCCAAATCCATGGTCTCGACGCCGATGCGGGCATTGATCAAACAGCGGTACAGCGCCGGCTTGGCAAATCGCAAACGGCTGCCACTGCCAAAAATCACCAGCTCGGGTTTGAGCGCCAAGATTTGCTCGAAATGACTTTCGCTCAGTAGCTCGAAACTGTCCAGCGCCCAAGGTTGCACGCTGCCGCTCCACGGCACCAGCAGGCTGCTGCTGTGCTGCTCGCCGTTGACCCAGACGGTCTGCCCGTCGTGGCGGGAAATGCTGTTGCCGCCTTGCGGCTCATCGAGATGGAATTTCATGGGTGCTTGATTTGCGAGGTCGCAGTTTCGTCCGATTTGCGGCGGTTTGCCAGTCCGCTGCGCGGAAAGCCTGGCGGCCATGTGATTAAATTGTATGTTTTGCGGTGCAGCACTCGCTTGCCCGGCCTTTCTCAATCACCATTTACCCAGGGAGACTTCCTCTTGAAGCCCATCGTCAAGTCCAGCAAATTGGCCAATGTCTGCTACGACATCCGCGGGGCCGTGCTTGACAAGGCGCGCCAGATGGAAGAAGAGGGGCACAAGATCATCAAGCTGAACATCGGCAATATCGCCGCGTTCGGCATCGAGCCGCCCGACGAGATCGTGCAGGACATGATCCGCAACCTGCCCGCAGCGGCCGGTTACACCGACTCCAAAGGTCTGTTCGCGCCGCGCAAGGCGGTGGTGCACTATTGCCAGGAGAAGAAGATCGCCGGCGTCCATGTGGACGATGTCTATTTGGGCAACGGCGCGTCCGAGTTGATCGTGATGGCGATGAATGCCTTGCTCGACAACGGCGACGAGGTGTTGATACCGGCGCCCGATTACCCGCTCTACACCGCTGCCGTGGCGCTGTCTGGCGGCCGACCGGTGCATTATTTGTGCGACGAGCAAAGCGATTGGATGCCCGATATCGAGGACATCAAACGCAAGATCACGCCAAATACCCGCGCCATCATCGTCATCAACCCGAACAACCCGACCGGTGCGCTGTATCCAGAGAGCGTGCTGCGGGAGATTGTTGAAGTGGCGCGCCAGCATCAGCTGATCATCATGGCCGATGAGATCTACGACAAGACCTTGTTCGACGGCGAGACCCACACCAGCATCGCCTCGCTGGCTGACGACGTGTTCTGCCTGACCTTCAACGGCTTGTCGAAGAACTACCGCGCCTGTGGTTACCGCGCGGGTTGGATGGTGGTGTCGGGCGAAAAGCGCCATGCGCAGGACTACATCACTGGCTTGAACATGCTGGCCTCGATGCGTCTGTGTGCCAACACGCCGGGCCAGTTGGCGATTCAGACCGCGCTGGGCGGTTACCAAAGCATCAAGGATCTGGTCGCACCGACAGGCCGGTTGGGCCGCCAGCGCGATCTGGCTTATGACTTGCTGAGCCAGATCCCCGGCGTCAGCGTGGTCAAGCCGAAGGCGGCCTTGTATATGTTCCCGCGTCTCGACCCCAAGATGTACCCGATCGAGGATGACCGGCAATTCGCTTACGAATTGCTGGCCGAGGAAAAGGTCTTGATCGTTCAGGGCACCGGCTTCAACTGGAACGCGCCCGACCATTTCCGGCTCGTCTTCCTGCCCAACTCCGACGATCTGAAAGAGGCCATCGGCCGGATCGAGCGCTTCCTGGCGCATTACCGCAAGCGCAATGCCTGACATCGCTGGAATTCAGACTAACCCCGACTGTTTGAAGATTGAGTGACCTTGGCTGGGCAACTCAATTGAACGACTCAACTTAGAAGAAAACATCATGAAACCGATCAAAGTCGGCCTGCTGGGCATTGGCACCGTAGGCAGTGGCACTTTCAATGTGCTGCGTCGCAACCAGGAAGAAATCTGCGGCCGCGCTGGTCGGGGTATTGAAGTGACGATGGTGGCAGACCTCGACGTTGAGCGTGCCCGCAGCATCGTCGGCACCGACAGCGGAGTGACCGTCGTGGGCGATGCCCGCTTGGTGATTGCCAACCCCGAGATCGACATCGTGGTCGAGTTGATCGGCGGCTACGGCATCGCCCGCACGCTGGTGCTGGAGGCGATTGCTGCCGGCAAGCATGTGGTGACGGCCAACAAGGCGCTGCTGGCCGTGCACGGCACGGAGATTTTTGAAGCCGCACGAGTCAAGGGCGTGGTGGTGGCCTTCGAGGCTGCCGTGGCCGGTGGTATCCCCATCATCAAGGCCTTGCGCGAGGGCCTGACCGCCAACCGCATCGAGTGGATCGCCGGCATCATCAACGGCACGACCAACTTCATCTTGTCCGAAATGCGCAGCAAGGGCCTGGACTTCAGCACCGTGCTGAAGGAAGCGCAGCGCCTGGGCTATGCCGAAACCGACCCGACCTTCGACATCGAAGGCATCGACGCCGCGCACAAGCTGACCTTGATGAGCGCAATCGCCTTCGGCATTCCGGTGCAGTTCGATAAAGCCCATGTGGAAGGCATCACCCAACTGCAAGCGGCCGATATCAAATATGCTGAGCAACTGGGCTACCGCATCAAGTTGCTGGGCCTGTCCCGCCGGCGCGACAACGGCATCGAGCTGCGCGTCCACCCGACGCTGATCCCGACGCACCGCCTGATCGCCAATGTCGAAGGCGCGATGAATGCGGTGATGGTGCAGGGTGATGCCGTCGGCACGACCTTGTATTACGGCAAGGGCGCAGGCGCCGAGCCGACCGCGTCGGCCGTCATCGCCGACTTGGTGGACATCACCCGCCTGGCCACCGCCGACCCGGATCACCGCGTGCCGCATCTGGCCTTCCAGCACCATGCGATGAGCAACACACCGATCCTGGCTATGGACGAAGTGGTCACGTCCTTCTACTTGCGCTTGTGCGTGGCGGATGAGGCGGGCGTGCTGTCCGCCATCACGACGATTCTGGCCGAACACGACATCTCGATCGACGGCGTGCTGCAGCGCGAATCCGCCGATGGCGAGAAGCAGACCGACCTGATCATCGTCACGCATGAAACGGTGGAAGGCCGCATGAACCGTGCGTTGGCGCAGATGCAAGCGCTGCCGACGGTGCTGTTGCCGATCGTGCGCATCCGCAAGGAAGAGCTGGCTTGAGGCCCTGAACATGAAATACATCAGCACCCGCGGCGACGCCACCGAACGCAGTTTTTGCGAAATTTTGCTGGAAGGACTGGCACCGGACGGCGGTTTATATCTGCCGGTCAGCTACCCGCAAATCGACACGGCCACGCTGGCCCGTTGGCGCGGTTTGGCCTATGCCGACCTGGCCTTCGAGATCTTGTCGCTGTACATCGACGACATCCCCGCCGAGGACTTGCAGGCCATCACTCGCCGCACCTACACGGAGGAAGTTTTTGGCACGCCCGAGATCACGCCACTGAAGCCGCTGGAGCCGGGCTTGGCCTTGCAAGCGCTGTCCAACGGGCCGACGCTGGCGTTCAAGGACATGGCCATGCAGTTGCTGGGGGGCTTGTTCGAATATGAACTGAAGCGCCGTGGCGAAACGCTGAATATTTTGGGTGCGACGTCCGGTGACACCGGCAGCGCGGCCGAGTACGCGATGCGCGGCAAGGTGGGCGTCAATGTCTTCATGCTCAGCCCGCTGGGCCGCATGAGCCCCTTCCAGCAGGCGCAGATGTTCAGCCTGCAAGACAAGAACATCCACAACATTGCTGTCGAGGGCGTGTTCGACGACTGCCAAGACATGGTCAAGGCGGTTTCCAACGATCTGGAGTTCAAGCGCGCCCACCGCATCGGCACCGTGAACTCGAACAACTGGGCG